>VGYL01000200.1 GCA_016872975.1 Planctomycetota bacterium | reverse complement strand
GGCGTCCGCTCGCACGCAATCCCGGCTTCTGGGCAAGGCCCGCAGGTCCGCCTCCACGCCCAAGCCACCCGCAAACGCCATTTCCGCCAGGGCCACCGCGAGGCCGCCCTCGGAGCAATCGTGACAGCTCGCGACCAGCCCCTCGGCGATCGCTCCCGCCAGCGTCCGGGCGAGGCGCGGGCCCAGATCGAGATCCAGACGCGGCACATTCGCGCCCAGCGTGTCGCGGGCATCCTGCCCGCGCCGTGTCGAGGGCGTCCCGCCCTCGGATCGCGGGCAGGATGCCCGCGACACTTTGTAGTAATGCGAGCCGCCCAACTCATTGTTCGTGCGGCCGACGACGAACAGCAGATGCCCCGGCTTCTTGAGGTCCATCGTCACGCACTTGTCGATGTCATCGACCAGGGACATCGCGCTGATCAGCAGGGTGGGGGGGATGCGGATGACCGTGCCGTCTTCGCAGACGAACTCATTGTGCAGGGAGTCCTTGCCGGAGATGAAGGGGGCCCCATACGCCATGGCGCCGTCATAGCAGGCCTGCGCCGCCCGTACGAGGGTGCCCAGGATCTCCGGCCGGTTGCAATCGGCCCAGCAGAAGTTGTCCAGCAGGGCGATGCGGTCCACGCGGCCGCCGACGCAGATCAGATTGCGCACGGCCTCATCGATGCCCGCCAGGGCCATCCAGTAGGGATCGATATCGCCGTACAGGGGATTCATTCCGCAGCTTATGGCCAGCCCGCGCGGCGAATCCAGCTTGGGCTGAATCACCGCCGCATCGCTCGGCCCGTCGTTGGCCACGCCCACGAGCGGCTTGACCACCGAGCCGCCTTGCACCTCGTGGTCGTACTGCCGGATCACCCACTCTTTGCTGGCGACGTTGCAGGACGACAGAATCCGCAGCAGGTCGTCGTTGTAGTTGTCCTTTTCGGACAGGACCGGCTCGCTGAGCTTGGGACGCTCCCAGACGGCCTGCCGGCGGTACTTCGGCACGCCGTCGTGGAGGAAGTCCATGTCCAATTCGCCGACCTGGTGGCCGTTGTAGCGCAGGCGGAGCTTCTTGTCGTTCGTGAACTGTCCGATGACCGTGGCCTCAACGTTCTCGCCCGCGAAAACGCGCTGGATGGCCTCCAGGTTCTCGGGCTTGACGGCAATCACCATCCGCTCCTGCGCCTCGCTGATCCAGATCTCAGTATAGCCGAGCCCGGCGTACTTGAGAGGCACCTTTTCGAGATCGATCTCGGCGCCCAGGTCCTTGGCCATCTCGCCGACCGCGCTGCTGAGGCCCCCTGCGCCGCAATCGGTGATCGCCTCGTAGAGCCCGGCCTCGTTCGCCTGCACGAGCACGTCGAGCATCTTCTTCTCGGTGATGGCGTTGCCGATCTGTACGGCGTGGGAGAAGATGGTCTCGTACTCGTGCGTCATCTGCCCGCTGGAGAACGTGGCGCCATGAATGCCGTCGCGCCCGGTCCGGCCGCCGACGACCATGATGAGCTGGCCGCTCTGCTGATTCTTGGCGATCTTGGTCCGGTCCATGATGCCAATGTTCCCGCAGTACACCAATGGGTTGGCGATATACCGGTCGTCGAAATAGATCGCCCCGTTGACGGTCGGGATGCCCATGCGGTTGCCGTAATCGCGCACGCCGGCCACGACGCCCTTCATGATCCGCCGGGGATGCAGGACGCCCTTGGGCACTTCGTCCAGGCTCTTGTCCGGCGTGCCGAAGCAGAAGATATCGGTGTTCGCGATGGGCCGCGCCCCCAGCCCGGTTCCCATGGGGTCGCGAATCACGCCGCCGATGCCGGTGGCCGCGCCGCCGTAGGGATCGAGTGCCGACGGATGGTTGTGCGTCTCCACCTTGAAACAGACGGCCGACTCCTCGTCGAACTCGACCACGCCGGCGTTGTCGGCGAAGACCGACAGGCACCAATCCTTATTAAGCTGTTGCGTAGCCCTGAAGACGGTCTCTTTGAGCAGATTCTCGAAGTGGACCGGCCGGCCGTCGGCGGTCATATCCACGGCGCTGCGGAGCGTCTTGTGCACGCAATGCTCGCTCCAGGTCTGCGCCAGGGTCTCCAATTCGACATCCGTCGGCTCGCGGCCGAGCCGGCGGTAGTAGTCCTGAATCGTCCGCATCTCGACGACGTTCAGGAACAGGTCCTTTTCCTTGCTCAGCGCCTGCAGGCCGGCATCGTCCAGATCGCGGATCGGCCAGGATGAGATATTTAACTCATACGGCTTGAGATGTGGACTGGGCGGCTCCGCCTGGTCGCCGAGGATCACGTCCTCGATCACGTCATTGGCCAGAACCTTCCGGGCGATGGTGTCGATCTGGCTGGGCTTGATCTCGCCCAGCAGGATGTACTTGCGGGCCGTTCGGACGCTGTCCGGCCGGACGCCCATGTCGGCGATGGCCGTCATTACAGACTCGGCCACCGGGTCGCTGACACCGCTCTTGAGATGCACCTCGATCAGCGTGGCCTTGGCCAGTCCGGCCGGCGGGCCGCTGCGCCCCAGGTAGTACTGGTCGCAGACCGGGTCGGCCAACAACTCGCGCGCCACACGCTCGGCGAACGCCGGCTCGCAATCGGCTTCGATCAGAAACACCCGCGCCGATTGTACGGCTTCGACCGCGGAGATCCCCAGCTCGCGGATGTCGCTCAGCACGTGCGCCCCTTGCACATCGGCAAAGCCGGGCCGATTGAAGACCTCAACACGCCATTGTCTCACGACGGTAGTTCCTTCTTCCGGATCTTGTATTTGACGAGCGTGGCGCGTTTCCGACGCGCCGCTTCCAACAACTGTTCGATCTGTTCGCGCCGGCCGTGCCCGATCGCGGCCCGCAGCTTGGACAGCTCCGCGATCGCGCGGTCGATCCCCTCGGCGATGTTCTGGCGGTTGGCCAGCAGGACGTCCGTCCAGACGCCGGCAGGCCCCGAGGCGATCCGCGTGCTGTCGAGGAAGCCCTTGCCCGCGAACAGCATCTCGCCTTCCTCGCTGGCGTTGACCAGTCCGGCCGCGATGACATGGGGCAGGTGACTGATATTCGCGAAGATCCGATCGTGCTCGACCGGACTCATCACCCGGATGGCGCAGCCGAGGGACGACCAGAACGCCTTGAGGGCCTTCAGGGCCTCGCGGTCGGTCGTCGGGGTCGTGGTCAGGATGCAGCGGGCCTGGTCGAACAGGTCGTCGCGGGCGAACTCCACGCCCCGTTGCTCGGAGCCGGCGACCGGATGCGAGCCAACGTAGCGCGCGTGGCCGGCCAGACGTTGCTCCGCCCACAGGTGGGGCAGGGCCTTGGTCGAGCCGACATCCGTTACGATGCAGCCGGGGGGGACAATGCCCGACAAATCCGCGAAATACCGTTCGAAGGTGAAGATCGGGGTGGCCAGCACGACCAGGTCGGCGTGGGCGGCCGCGGCTTCGAGACTGGCGGCGGTTTCGGCCACAACGCCGAGGGCCTTGGCCCGCCGGCGCGTCGCCGGACGATGGCTGTAGCCGATCACGGCGGTGCCAGGCATGTGCTGGCGCACGGCCAGCGCGACCGAGCCGCCCAGAAGTCCCAACCCTATGATGGAAACTTGACGTAAACTCTTCACGAACAAGGCCTTATAAGAGAAAGGTGAAGCACGGGCGATACGCAAGGGTATAGTTGCGGCCGGCGTCTGTCAATTTTTTTCTTTGATTCATTCCGCGGAAATGCTACCATCTGTCGATACCAGGAGAGCCAAAGGGCATGTTGACCGAACTCTCCGCCGTACTGGGTGCGGCAGGTTTTTATGCAGGGACGGGCACATCGGCTGGTCATGGAGATCAGCACTCAACGGGGTGGATCGAGCGAAGAAGATATGGCATCCGAAGGCAATAGATCGGGAGGTTATCTGGACTTCGAGCAGAAGGTCGTCGAGCTGGAGCAGCAGGTGGAAGAGCTGCGCAAGCTCAGCGCGCGGAAGGGGATTGACTTTTCGATCGAGATTCGACGCCTCGAAAAGGAGAGAATCGCCGAGCTCAAGCGGGTCTACTCGAGCCTGACGGCCTGGCAGACGGTCCAGGTGGCCCGTCATCCGCAGAGACCCATTCTGACCGATTACCTCAACCTGATGGTCCGGGATTTCCGCGAGTTGCACGGGGACCGGTGTTTCGGCGACGATCGCGCGACCATGGTCGGCATCGGCCAGATCGCCCGCAACAAGGTACTGATCGTCGGGCAGAACAAGGGGCGGACGACCAAGGAGAAGATCGCCTGCAACTTCGGCTGCCCGAATCCGGAAGGCTACCGCAAGGCCCTGGCGAAGATGAAATTCGCCGAGAAGTTCGGCCTGCCTATTGTAACGCTGATCGATACGCCCGGCGCCTACCCGGGCATCGGGGCCGAGGAGCGGGGCCAGGCCCAGGCGATCGCCGTCAATCTGACGGAAATGTCGCGGTTGAAGGTTCCCATCGTTTGCATCTGCATCGGCGAAGGGGGGTCCGGCGGGGCGTTGGGCATCGCGGTGGGCGATCGGCTCGCCATGCTGGAGTTTGCCTATTACTCGGTGATCTCGCCGGAAGGGTGCGCCGCCATCCTCTGGCGTGACGGCTCGCAGGCCCCGGACGCGGCGCAGGCCCTGAAGCTGACGGGCAAGGACCTGCTCAAGCTCGGTCTCATCGACGCCATTGTCCCCGAGCCTGTCGGCGGGGCGCACCGGAACGTGCACGACACCGTCTACAACGTCGAGTCGTACATCGCCAAGTCGCTCACCGACTTGCGGCGTCTGACGACCGAGCAGTTGCTCGAGAACCGCTATCGCAAGTGGCGTTCCGCGGGAACGGGCTGCGCCGTGCCTGCCGAGAGAAAGCCGGCGCGCATTGCCGCGACCCAGGGGGCGGCGGCCGGGCGGCGCAGCTCGGCGCCCGCCCCGGTCTGAGAGACGGGCCCGGAATGCGCCTGTATCCCCGGCCTTTCGCCAAGGGTGGTTTTACCGCGAAATCCCTTGACGCCGCCCCGTGTTTCGGCTATGCTGGCGTCTGTGTCAATGGTTGAAGGCCTCGATTCGGCCTGAGTCAGGGGTTTCGTACAGAACCCAAGAGCGCGTGCAAAACGTGGCATCGGCATCCTGCCGATGATTCATGGGCTCCAAGCCCATGCCACGCGGAACCCGGTTTTCGTGCACGCGCTGAGATCGGGTGGGGTATGTTTATTTGGACGGTTGGAGTCAACGGGAGGCGTGGGATGAAAAGTGTGTGTCTAATGGTGTCCATCGTTACGACCGTGGGCCTTTTCGCGGGCGCCGGCTGCAATGACACGACCGGCAAGAACCCGGAAACGAATCTGGAGTTCCGACAGGTCAAAGCCTCCCTGGAGGAGTCCCAGCAGAGAAGTGGATTGCTCGAGAAGGATGTGGAACGGCTGAAGACCTCGCTGGGGGATGCCGAGTCGAAGCTGGCCGATACGACGAAAGCCCGGAACAATTTCCAGCAGCAGGTGCAGGACCTGACGGTCTCGCGCACGAGCCTGGAGGCCAAGGTGGACGAGCTCGACAAGGCGCGGACGAGTCTGGAGACCCGGGTGGGCGACCTGACGAAGTCGCGGGACGATCTCCAGAAGACGGTGGAGAGCCTCAGCGCCACGCGCGGCGTGCTGGAGAGGCAGGTGGCTGATCTGACCAAGGCCCGGAATGCGGCCCTCGATGATGCCCGGGTGGCGCAGACGAAAGTGGACGCGCTGAACGACAGGGTCAAGGCCCAGACCCAGCAGATGATCGAGCTGCAGGACCAGATCAAGACGATTCGCGCCGTGCTCGAGCAGTTGCAGCAGAAGCTGGAATAGACGCAGACCGCCGCCGCCCACCGAGGGATCGGGGTCTACAAGAAACGGCCGGGTGGAGAGCGCCTCTACACCATGCACAAATTGTCGACCACGATCTTTGGATATCTGTTGCATCTGGTGCTGCGGTTCGTCTGCGGCACCAACCGCTTGACGGTGACGGGACAAGAGATCTTCGATCGGTGCGTCGGGCAGGGCGGCACCATTTTCGTGTTCTGGCACAGCCGGCTCTTCTACCTGGCCTATTACAGCGGCAAGCGCATCCCCCGCGGTGGGCTGTGCGTGCTGGTGAGCCGCAGCAAGGATGGGGACTATGGGGCGGCTCTGGCACGCCGCCTCCGACTCGACACGGCGCGGGGCTCCTCCAGCCGGGGCGGGCGAACCGCCATCCGCCGGCTGATCGATAAGATTATGGAGGGTGGCAACATCGCCATCACCCCGGACGGGCCGCGCGGACCGGCTTTCCGGGTGAGCGACGGCGTGATCAAGCTGGCCCAGATGACCGGGGCGAGGATCGTCCCGGTCGCCTATGACGCGACCCGCAAGCACCTGCTCCGCAGTTGGGACCGGTTTGTGGTCGTCCTGCCGTTCGGACGCGTGCACCTGGCCTTTGCCGATCCCATGGAGGTGCCCGAGGGGTGCAGCGCGGAGGACCGTCAAGAATATGCCGCGCAACTGGAGCGGACTCTCCATCATCTGGATCGCGTCTGTGCGGATCATTTGGCCGGGGCCGGGGCTCGGACGGCGCCGGACGCCTGGCACACGCCGGAGTCCGAGAGTGAAGTGTCTACCGAGTTGCCCGACGGGTACTGCGCCGCGCCGGGCGATCTGCCCTAACCGTTCATGACCTCGCGCGGGTCCCGCCCTTCCTCGATGGCCGCGATCTTGTTCACGCGGCGCTGGTGGCGTCCGCCGCTGAATTCCGTGCTGATCCAGGTCTCAACGATCTTGCGGAGAAGCACCTCGCCGATCTGGTCGCCGGACAGGCACAGGATATTGGTGTCGTTGTGGTCGCGCGCGATGTGCGCGCTGAGCTCATCGTGGCAGAGAGCGGCCCGGATGCCCCGGACCTTGTTGGCGGCGATGCTCATGCCCAGCCCGGTGGCGCAGATCAGGATGGCCCGGTCCACCTGCCGCTCCGACACCGAGCGGGCGGCCACGTAGGCCAGATCGGGGTAATCGACCGGCGTGGCCGTGTCGGTCCCCATGTCCACACACTCATGTCCCATCTGGCTGACGATCGCCTTGATCAGTTGCTTGGCGTTGAAGCCCCGGTGGTCGCTCCCTACGGCTACTCTCATATCATGAGCTCACTCAGTCTTGTCCTTACGGCCGCCTCGATCAGATCCGCGCACTGGTCAAAGCGTTCCTGCGGCCGGCCGATCGGATCCGGAATGTCCCCGTCTCGTGCCAACAGCAAACACTTCCTTTCCGCCTCGGCGGAAAGAAAGAGAACCTGCTCACAATGCGACCGCGTCATGGCGAAAATGAAATCGCTGGCGTCCACCAGCGACCGGGTCAACGGCTGGCTGGCGTGCCGGGTGAGATCCACGTTTTTGGCCGCACAAGCCTGAATCGCCTCGGCACTCGCCGCAGCGCCGGCGAGGTCCATGGTACCGGCGGATAGCACCTTATAGCCTTTCTCCTCCAGCTCGTCAATGCCGCAGCCGATTTTTTCCGCCAGGCATTTGCGGAAGAGCCCCTCGGCCATGGGACTGCGGCAGGTGTTGCCGGTGCAGACGAACAGAAACATGACCTGCGACATCGCCCGCAATTCGTCGCGCGAGTACGCGCCTTCCCGCAGCAGTTGGATGTCGCTGCGGTCCACGCGGGCCACGGTGCTGCTCTTCTGGTACTTGCAGGGCCCGCCGTCCAGGATCAGATCCACCTCGTTCGCCAACTGCGACGCGACCTGCGGCGCATCTGTCGCGGGCGGCCGGCCCGCACGATTGGCGCTCGGCGCCACGACCGGATAACGGACCAGGCGCAGCAGCAGGGAGGCGACCGGATGATCCGGGCAGCGGATTCCGATGGAGTTGTCTTTGTACAGGGTCCGTACCGCGTCGCCGTCCAGGTGGCCTTTCTGCCGCTCGACCTCCGCCGCCTCCACTTGAAAGACCAGCGTCAGCGGGCCGGGCCATGCCCGCCGGATCAACTTCTCCGCCCGCCCGCCGACCCGCGGGACGTACTTGCGGTATTCGTCCATCTGGCCGATATGCAGGGTGTAGTGCTTGTTCACATCCCGGCCTTTGAGGCGATCCAGGCGGGCCAGCGCGTGGCGCTCCACGCGACACGCCAGCCCATAAACCGTCTCCGTCGGAAACGCAACCACGCCACCGGCCTCTACCAGCTCTGCCGCCTGCTTGATCCGATCCAAGTCCCCCTGACGGCCATCGATGCTTACGACTTCTGCTGCCATAGTCTTTCACGATACACGAAATGATGAAGGCGTGCAAGTCCACCTGCGCCGGCGAAATCTGAGGCCGCCTCCCGTTGCGGCCGATAATCGAGGCAGGGCGATACCTGGGCCGCGCAGGGTCCCGAGAAAGAACGCGAATTCGCACAGAATTGCCCACATTATGTAAACTACCCCGTTTTTCTTTGCCGATAGGCAGCGCGGCTGAACCGAATGGTCAGAAAGGAGATCCGGATCATGCAAACGTTGACAGAGCAGCGCAGGGAAAGCAGGACGAAACTGTCGTGGCCCGTCAGTGTCTGGCTGCCCGAGGCCAACCGCTTCTTCAACGGCCGCAGCGCCAACATCAGCAAGACAGGCGTTCTGATCAACGTGCCGGTCAGCACACCCGCCCATGAGGGCAGCGTGGTGGAACTGAACTTCCCGAGAACCGATGTGCTCGCCGAGGAGAAAGGGCAGTACGCCCGCATCAAGCGCGGGCGCGTCGTTCGGGTGGACCGCCGACACACGCTGGACGACGCGAGCATTGGCCTGGGGATCGCCTTCGAGTAAGGCAGTGCGGCTTCGCCCGACTCGGGTGGGCATGGAATCCGCACACTGGGGGCAACGAGAAAGCACGAGGCTGGCGGCTGGCAGGAGGAGGCCGTCAGCCTCTCCTTTTTTACCCAGATGCGGCCGACCGCGCAGCCCTGGCGGATCGCGGTGCGGCTCAGAACAAATCGACTCGCACCGGCTTGGACGGCAGGGGACCGGTGCCCGCCAGCATCTGTCCCAGGCGGAAGGCCTCGGCGAGAGCCTCGGGCCGGCCCAGGATCGCCCCTTTGTCATCGACCTGATTGACGCACAAGCTGCCGACGTAGTCCACTTCCAGATACCGCAAGCAGGATCGAACGGGCTCGCGGACACAATCGAACTGCTTCTGGCTCGCTGAGCCTCCGACCGCGAGGAGCAGGCCGCGCCGGTCCCGTTTCGGCGTGAACAGCGGCTGGTGGAGCCTGGTCTTACGCACCCAGAGGCACTGGCCGCGGTGGATCAGGAGCTTCGCCTGCGCGGAGACGGTCATGAAGAAGACCGGCGTGGCGAAGATCAGCCGGTCGGCCGCGAGCATCCTGGCGAGGAGCGGCTGGTAATCGTCATGGACGGCGCAGTCGCCCGTCGCGGCACACCCGTAGCACTCGCGGCACGCTGCCAGGCGATAGTCGCACAGCCGCAGGAACTCCGTGGCGCCGCCCGCCT
>VGYL01000199.1 GCA_016872975.1 Planctomycetota bacterium | reverse complement strand
GGGCGTCGGCGGGCTGCTGCCAGACATACGATCTGCGATGACGACTCCTGCGCCCAGCATGGCAATGGCGACCACTACGACGACCCACGCAGGTACGCTGCGCCGGGCCGGGGTGGGGGTCGCGGCGGGCAAGGGGGTCACGATCGGCGCCATGGGAGACGCAGGCGCGCTGTCATACAGGTCGCGCCGCAGTTCCGCCACGCTTTGATAGCGCTGCGCGACCGCGGGGTGACTCGCCCGGGTGACGATCACCTCCAGCTCTTGAGAGACGTTGCGGCTGATCTGACGGACAGGAGGCAACCTGAATGGCGTCGAGGCCGGATCATAGCACGTCAACAGGTGGTGCAGCACGACCCCGAGGCTGTAGATATCGGAGCGCGCATCGGTTTGACCCTTGCCGTACTGTTCCGGCGGTGCGAATCCGGGCGTGCCCATCACGTGCGTATCGCCTGCCTTGCCGGGTTTGAACAGGCGAGCGATCCCGAAATCTATCAGCTTGAGTTGCCCCTGCGGCGTCACCATGATGTTGCCGGGCTTCAGGTCGCGAAAGATCACGGGGGGGACCTGCCGATGCAGGTATTCCAGCACGTCGCTCAGTTGGAGCGCCCAGTTGCGCACATCCGCTTCACCGCACGGCGCAGCCTGGCGCGCCAGCCGATTCTCCAACGTCTCACCTGGCACGAACTCCATCACGATATAATGCTTCTGGTTCTCAGTGAAGAAGTCCGAGACCTTGGGGATGTTCGGGTGATCCAGCCGCGCCAGCAATTGTGCTTCCTGGCCGAAGGCGGCAATGGCCGCGGCCTTTTCCTGTGGATCGGTGAGCGCCGCGTCGGACATTTCCTTCATGGCCAGCAGCTTGCCGCCGATCCGGCTATCGGCCACCTGGTAGACGGCGCCCATGCCGCCCTGGCCGAGCAGCCGGATCACGGTGTAGCGACCCTGCACCACGCCGCCCAGCGCGATGGTCTGGCTGCCGCTTAATGGCGCGCCGCAGCTATTGCAGAAGCGGGCTGCGGGCTTGTTGATAGTGTGGCAGTTGGGGCATTGAAGCATGTGTGAACTCTCTGGTTGACTGCCTCGGGACACAATCTCAGCCAGGTCTGGCTGCTGTCAACATGCCTGACAGATCCAATCCTTGATTTGTGACTGTGATCTTCCTTTCTTGCACAAGGAAGTTGATGAATCGCGCGATCACTTTGCGGGAAACGCTAGTATCGAACGGCAGTTTGAGCTTGGCTGCCGCCCAGTTCAAAACTGTATTCTGGCCAACTCTCATCCCTTGTTCGGCGTGTTCAAGCAGCCAGTCCGACAAGTCATAGACAGCAATCCGCGATCGATCAGCCGCTCCCTGACTGAGCGATTGCAGGGGAGGAATTCCCTGCACTCCGAATACGTCGCTCCAGCATCGTTCCAGGGTCTCCTGCAATTCAGCACAGCGAATGATCTCAGGCCATTGCTCGGGTGTGATCCTGAGCTTGTCGGAGACTGACTTGCCAGCGATTCGGTTCAGCATGGAGGAGGACGATGGCGCGGGATCATGAAACGGATCGAGTGCCCTGACAAGCTCGTCGGGAATGCCGCGGCCCTTGTATTCCAGATACCGCTGCAAGATGCGGAATTCCGGAGATTCGCAGTCAGAATCTGCCAGTGTCAGGTCTGTACACAGCCGAGGGGCAAGATCCCAGACACAAGGCACATAGAAATCCTTCTTGGAGAACTGCTTGACCAAATCTGGAGACTGCCGACACCAGGGTGTATAGTCGTCCATGTTGGCGACCACTATCGTATACACCCCCCCTCTGGAGGTAACACCGAGCAGTGATCTCAACGTCTCTATGTGCCGCAGCTTATCGAACACCAGTACAACACGGATACCGTGGAGGAGTAGTTGATCCACCAATTCCTTCAATGTTTCTAATGAATAGGCAACTAGCTGCCTGGGTGTTCCCTGTGCAGGCGAGGTGATCAGCTCCAGTTTCACTGGAATAAGCTCAGGCCACATGATATCTGGACGGAGCCTTGTACCGGTCTGGGTGAGGTCGTGCATGCGCCCGTGCCGCTCGCAGTATGTCACCAACTCGCGAGCCCTGTCTGCCATGCTGTTGCCAGGCAGATGATCGTATTCTATCTGCAATTCGAAGCAGAAAGTGCGCAACTCGCCTTCGTTGAAGCGACGCTCCAGAAGCGTACGCAAGCTGGCCAGGTATCGCTGACGGAACACTTCTTCGCCAGGCCTTGATTGCGCCGGCAGGTTACCTGAATGCGAGACTGGGCGCAAGATGCTCTGAAGCCTACGGTTACTCATCCCACTACGCCTGAAGGATTGCGTGAGATCCTCCAGAGTTTCGTGCAGGTCAATCGAAGGCCCTGCATTCGATAGATCCAATGTGGCAACCAAGGTCAAGGCTCTTTTGTTGCGCAGGATCCTATCCCTGACGCGAGTGGCAATCGTGGTACCGCCAAAGCCCCCAATTCCCCGGAGCATGATCGTCATGCCGCTTACTTCAGGGTTAATCTGCCCGATCGCACGCACGATGTTGTTGACAATCCCTTCCCGGCTTTCGGCAAAGAGCCTTGCTTTGATGGAATCAAGGCTGACCGGAAGCTTCATCGTCCATCCGGCAGCAATGGGAGGAGAAGATGGCGGACCAGGTATCGCCGGACCCACAGTCGGCGGAAGCGCAACTGCGCCTCCAACGAGATCCTCCAGCATCTCTGCAACGCTGCCGTATCGCAAGTTTGGGTCTGCCCGAGTCGCTTTCGCGATGACTCGTTCCATCCGGCTCGAGATCAGCGGGTTGAGTTGCCGAACCGGCGGGTGCACGAATGGAGTCGTTGCCGGATCGTAACCGGTCAGCAGATGGTGCAGCGTGAGCCCCAGGCTATAGATGTCAGAGCGGGCATTGGTCTGCCCCGTGCCGTATTGCTCCGGCGGCGCATAACCCACTGTGCCCATCGCCAGCGTATCCTTGATCTTGCCGGGCCGGAACAAGCGCGCGATGCCGAAGTCAATCAGCTTGAGTTGGCCCTGTGGCGTGAGCATGATGTTGCCGGGCTTCAGGTCGCGGAAGATGATGGGAGGATTCTGACGATGCAGATATGCCAGTACGTCACACAATTGCAGCGTCCAGTCATACACCTCGGCTTCGCTGTACGGTCGGCCCCGGCGAGCCAGACAAGCCTCCAAATCCTCACCTGATACCAGCTCCATCACAAGGTAGTGCCTGCCGGCCTCGGTGAAGAAGTCGGTCACCCTGGGAATGTTGGGATGATCGAGTTGGGCCAGTAGCTGTGCCTCGCGCTCAAAAAACGCAATGGCTGTAGCTTTCTCTTGCTGGTCGGTCAACGCCGCGTCTGAAAGCTCCTTCAGTGCCATCGCCTTGCTGTGCAGCCGTAGATCGGCCACCTCGTAGACCGCACCCATGCCACCCTGTCCGATTTTCCGCAGGATGGTATAACGTCCTTGTATGGTTGCACCGAGCGCAAGCGCTTGCGCGCCCAACAGAGCGCCACAAGCGCTGCAAAAGCGCGCTTCTGGGCGATGGATTACTCCACATCTTGAGCAAAACATCATCATGGCGTCTACTCAATGGCGATGAGCGGCAGGTTGTGCGCTCCCGATTCTTTGAAGAATCTCAACATGCTCTGGACAGCAGTCCCAAGCTGTTCGGCTCAAGGCTGCTGTCCAACCCAGCTTCCTTTGATGTGATTTACGCCGTCTGGAACGTCAGTACCACCTTGCCCAAACGCACCTGGTCGCCGTGGTTGAGCGGCTGCGGCGCGCCTGGGTTCAGCTTCTGGTTATTCACGAACGTGTTGTTGGTGCTGTTCAGGTCTTCGACCGTCCACTGGTAGCCGTTGAACGCCAGCTTGGCGTGCCGCCGGGAGACGCCGCCTGCATCGCCGCCATGCGGGGTCAGGTCCACCTCTGGGAAGATGCCGCTCACCGGGTCTTCACGGCCGATGATGGCCTGGGTCTTGCCGCTCAGGTCGAACTGAGCGCCGCTGGCTGCTACCACCAGCCGCGGCCGCTGGGCCGGCGGCGGCGCAACCACAGGGGGCGGCGCGACAACCGGCCCTACGGCCGGCGCCGGCAGGCCCGCGAGCGACGCGCCGCAGTTGTCGCAGAACGCCTGGCCCGCCGGGTTGAGCTGGCCGCACGCGCTGCACTTTGCCATGCCCGCGGCCAGTGGGGGCGCAACCGCCGCGGGTGGAACCACAGCCGGTCGCAGGGCAGGAGTTGCGGGCTGCACTGGCGCAGCCGCCGCAGTGATGGCCGCGCCGCAGTCATCGCAAAACGCCTCGCCGGGAATGACAGCCTTGCCGCAGGATGGGCAGACTGCGCCTCCTCCCGCGGCCGGCGCGCCAACCGCCGCGGCTGGCGCAGGGCGCGGAGCCGCGCCAGCCAGACTGGCGCCACAGTTGTCGCAGAACATCGCCCCAGGCTGGTTCTGCGTGCTGCATTGTGGACAAGTGATCATTGTTGCCTCCCATTCGGTGAGTTGGTAGAGTGGTAGATTGGTGATTGGGGACCTTACGAATCCAGCTTCTGGGTCAGCTTGCGGGTCTGATACTGGAGCTTCTTGGCGCCGGCCGCCGATAGGCCCTGCCCCTGTTCCAGCCGCTGAGCTTCTGCCTGGGCGGCCGCAGCCAGGTCGGTTTCGCCCATCTCCAGCAGCCGCGTGGCGGCCGCTCGCAGCTTCTGCGTGGCGCCCGCCAGATTGCCCGCCTGCGCTTCATCCAGGGCGCGGGTTTGCAGCTTGAACGCGGTCACCTTCTCGACCAGGTTCATGACGCGCGGATCATACTGCTGCGCCAATAACGCGTCGTCGGTGAAGGCCAGGAGTACGTCGCTGCGCACCTTCTCGCCAACGATACGGGCGGCCGGCACGTCGTAGCTCACCTCGGCCTGGGCGATGCGATAACGGCCGGCAGGGCGGACAGGCAACATCAGCTCCGCCAGCACGGCCTGACCGGTATCCTTCTCCAGGTCGCCCAGCGGCACCTGCACATCGCGGTCAGAGAGGGACTTGGGGCTCAACTGCGCGATCAGCGGGATTACCCGCCACACCTGGCGCGGGGTGATGCCTCCGACCAGCCGCAGGATAAGCAGGGCGTTATTGATCACGGTGCCTTTCATGCTCTGCAAGGCTTTCTGAAAGACCTGCTGCACCTTGGTCGGCGCATCCACCTGATCGGACTCGCCGCCGCTGGCCTGAGCGATGGCGTCGAGCAATTGAGAGTTCCAGTCATCACCCAGGCCCAGGGCAGTGATCGGCACCCCCAAGCGCCCCGCGTCGGCCGCTAACTGCTTGCAACGATCCTCATCGCCATAAGTCTGGCCGTCAGTGAGGAGCAAGATACGGCTGACGCGCGTCGGCGCCAGCGCCTTTTGCACCTCGGCCAGCCCTAGCTGCATCCCTCTTGACATCTCAGTGCCGCCCTGGTCACGGATCTGATCCACCAGTGACTTGAGCTGAGCCCTATTGGCCACAGGCTGGCTGGCCGTGACCACTTTGGCGTTGTCGTCGAAGATGGTCAGCGCAACATAGTCCTGGGGCTGCATCTGATCCAGAACCAGCTTCACGGCTTCCTTCATGTTGTGCAGCTTCTCGCCGCTCATCGAGCCGCTGTGATCCAGCACCAGGCTGAAGTTCACGGGCATCTGCACGTTGGCGACAGCGCCCGTGGGCCTGGCCTCGATCAGCAAGTAGGCCAACTGCGGGGTGTTGGTAACCGGCACGTTGGGTTTGCCCAAAGTGCATGTAAGATTGACTTCTCCAGCCATTCGTTCCTCCTGTGCTATCGTAGTAAGGCTATAGCTCAGCCGGTCTGTTCTCTGACGGCTCTTGCCGTCGCGTGTTCACAGCAGATCAAAAAAGCTTGTAACGGGCTGCCCATGCCCCGC
Source organism: Planctomycetota bacterium (assembly GCA_016872975.1). Taxonomy (GTDB): domain Bacteria; phylum Planctomycetota; class Phycisphaerae; order Sedimentisphaerales; family Anaerobacaceae; genus PLanc-01. Next base: position 3,586 of record VGYL01000199.1, on the reverse strand, counting down.
CTAACTCCTTGCATTCATCGTTCCGCTCCTTTCTTGGGCTGACGAGGTTATGTGACGACGATGGGCCTACACACTCTCCAGATACGGTATGACTGTAATCTGGCAGCCCAAGGTCCATCGGCCTTATGAGCCGAATTCCCCCTCCACTCCCCTTGCCCCCGACCCCTATACTGATCGGAAATGAATTCAGTGCATTAAAGTCAAGCCGAGGCCTCGACGCCAATGCACTCATTTGATTTCCGAGCAGTATATCATCGAGCAACAGCCATCTTCTCCCAGATCCAGCGGTTGGGATCCACCCGCGCCTCGGTTAGCTTGCGTGCGCCGCTTCCATCAGCGTTCATGATGTAGATGCCCCACTGCCCATCTCGCAAGGAGCGAAAGGCGATCTGCTGGCCACCCGGGAGCCAAACGGCCAACGCGTCCGGTCCTGGATGCTGGGTGAGTCGTGTCTGACCATTGCCATTGGGGTCCATGACGTAGATCTCGTGATTGCCATCCCGCTCCGACGTGAATACGATGCGATTGGTATCTCGCGACCAGTCGGCATTGCCATCGTTAGCGCACTTGTCGCAGGTTGTAAGCCGTCGTTTGCCGGTACCATCGGCATTGACGACCATCAGGCCACAGAGGCTCCCTGCGCATCCCTTGTACACCAGCCGGCTGCTATCAGGTGACCAGGCTGCCTGTTCGCCGTCCACCAGCATCCGCTCGCCAGAACCATCAGCCCGGACAATATAGATATCAAAGCGGCCAGATCGGCCGCGCACTGAGTGGAAGGCGATGGATTTGCCATCCGGTGACCAAGCCGGGAACGCCGCCTCGCCATCATTTACAACGCGATGCCGATTGCTTCCATCCAGATTCATCACTTCCAGTCCCCCTGGCCAGGAATAGAAGATCACTTGCCGTCCATCTGGGGAGAACGAAGGCTCACTGGCCAGTTCCACCAGTACCCTATGCCCGCTTCCGTCCGTATTGATGAGCTCAATGCGGTAATCCTTGCGGAAGGTCTTAGTAACAGTATAGGCCAAGAGGCCTCGAGAGGCAGGAGCTGGCTTGGGCGTTGAACCCAGCGGCATTGGTGTAGGTGGAATGGGCGTCAGTGTAGGAAGCGATGGTGTTGGCGAGGGCGGCACGGCTACTGAAGGCGTATTAGTTGGAGACATGTCAACCGTCCGCGGTATTCCAACGGTGGGCGCGATTGCCACTCTCGTCATTGCCTCTGCTGTCTCGGCGACATAGAGTTTCGCCAACTTCCTGGCAGTAGCCTCCACATTGGGTGTTGCTGCCAACGCTGTTTCGATTCTCTGCACCGCCTCTGCCTGGGCAGTTTTCGTGAGTTGGATAGCCGTTGGCTCCGCTGTCATCGTCTCTGATGGCAGAGGTCTTACGCTTACACTCGGAGCACAACTCACCAAGCATGTCCCTAGTGCTACTCCACTGATCATGCCGATCAGCAGACCTAAATAAGCTGTGCGTGTCATGGCTTCTTTTCTCCCTGGCTTCTACAACCTGGCATTCTACATCAGACGGATGCGTTCTACTTTCCAGCGCCAATCCGCATAGATCAGACCATAGACAACCACCCCCTCGAACACCTCCTCATCAATCAAGCGATCTCCATCAACAGCAGCTCGGTAGGTTCGCAGGCTATACCGCTCCTGCACCAACGCCCCGGCTGTCCGATGGTCGCGCAGGACGACCTGCTGTATATCCAGTTGTTGGACACTCAGTTCCTGATACAACCCGTCGGCTTTGAGTTGCTCGATACGCTCCATGACAGCCGCCAGCGCTTCGCCGTGGGCAAAGGTGGGCAGTTGCTCGATCGCGGCCGGGTCCAACCTCCTCAGTGCCGCTTTCTCGGCCAGCCGGTATTCGCCGATAGCTATCTTGAACTCGATCAGCTCGGGGATTCTGGTCGTTTCGATACGAGGCGCGGGTGTCTCCTCTACGAGCCGCGACCCAAGCGTAGGTTTTGGCGTTGGTGTATTGCTTGACCGGCTGGGGAGGACCGTCGGTGCGTGCGTTGGTGTCGGTATACGCGTTGGCGTTGCTGTGGACTGCATGGTGGGCGTGGATGTCGCCTTCGCCGCCTCTGGCGCTGTAGATCGTGATGTGAGCAGCGGTGTCAGTGTCACAACCCGTGTTGGTGCAAGCACGGTTGTCGGTATCTTGCCCCCAGACAAGGTGGACGTCGCCATGAAAGCAGATATGGCCGTATGGGTCGCAATGGGCAACGGCGATGCGAGAGTGGGCGTGTCGGAAGCCATTACGACCACGGCAGGCGAGGGATATGGGATACTACTCACCCGACGGACGAAGTCAAGCATATCCAGCTTCATGAGCAAGTATACCAGGCCAGCCACGAAGAACATCGCCACCCCCACTAGGATCCATCGGCGCTCGCTCTGACCTCTCACGACTGGTCGCCCGGTCAGGGCGTGCTTCATCTCCCGCGCGCTCTGGAACCGCTGGCCCGGATCGGCGGCCAAAGCTCGCTCCAATGCCGCCTCGGTTGTTGGCGTGATCCTGGAGCTGTACGCGCGGGCGGGTCGAAGCGGGTCGGGCTGACCAGGGATCACCCGTACTGGAGCCGGCTCCGGCTCGTGCTTGGTCAGCAGGTGGTAGAGGGTGGCGCCTAAGGCGTAGATGTCCGAACGGGCGTCCGTCTGCCCCCGGCCGTGTTGCTCCAACGGAGCATAGCCCGGCGTGCCCATGTTCACCGTGTCGGCCGCCTTACCTCCTTTGAAGTGACGGGCGATCCCGAAGTCAATCAGCTTAACCGTGTCGCTGCGGTCGAGCATCACGTTGGACGGCTTCAGGTCGCGGAAGATGATGGGCAGCGGCTGCCGGTGCAGGTAGTCCAGCACGTCGCAAAGCTGGCCGGCCCAACGCAACACGGCCGCCTCGGGCAAAAAACCGGGCGTCTGATCCAGAACCTCTTGTAGCGTCTGCCCATCAATGTAGTCCATCACCAGGTAGGCGTTGTCGCCCACCTGGAAGTGATCCCACACGCGAGCCAGGTTAGGATGGTTCAGGCTTGCCAGGATGCGCGCCTCGACGCGAAACTGGTCATAAGCAGCCTGTCGTTCTTGCGGCGTGACAGCCGGATCGGGCAATAGCTCCTTGACCGCGCGCTGAACCCCCAGATTGAGGTCTTCGGCCAGATACACGATAGCCTGGCCGCCGCCCCCAAGTTGGCGAATCACGCGATAGCGGTTTTGCAGCATTGCGCCACGAGTCAACATCGTTCGTTTCCCACGGGAACGTTCGGTGAATAAGCTGCAACGTTCAGGCCCGAAGCGCGCCGGAAGTGTCCGACACCGCTCAGCGATTTCGCAGGTACCGCACCCCGGCCACGATCACGACCAACACCACAAGCACGAGCAGGGCATACAACAGCAGCGTCCCCAGTCCGACGATCAGCATGATGACGAAGTTCGCCAGCACGTGCTGAACGATCACGGCGACACCCGTCGCGGCGATCGCCAGGGGCAGGGTCATCTCGGCCGAAAGCTCGGCCAGGGTGAGAGAGGCCAGCGTCGCGCGCCAGTGGCCCAAGGTCACTGCACCGGGCAGTCGG
>VGYL01000198.1 GCA_016872975.1 Planctomycetota bacterium | reverse complement strand
ACAGGTTCCTGGAAGCGGTGAATTCCGCTGCGGCTGAGACCGGGTTCTCAGCCCGGCTGATTGAGATGTTGGCTTCCCTGCCATTTCGCCAGTACCGATCGCACCGCATCTTCCACGCTGGCGCGGACATCGAACCGGTCCCAACCGTCCATCAGAAGTCGATCGTACGGTGTCTCAATATGGCGCACGTGGGCCACGACCGCCAGCCGCACAGCCTCTTCATCAAGAGCCTTCGCTGCCGCCGAGCGGCCCACTCGGCCGCTGTATCTGGCGCAGGCGTGTTCGGCGATGGACGTAGCGGTCTGTGCCGGGCATTTCGGATAAAGCTGGCGAATCCGCTCCGCAAACCGTTGGACATAGGCGACGTCCAACTCGGCTCGGTGCTGGGCCGCCCGATGGCGTCGTTGGGCCCGGGCCTCTTCATCGGCCAGACAGTCGAGTTCCGCCTGCTGGAGGGCGGCTTCCTCCACCAGGAGCCCTTGCCGCTCATACCGTTTGCGGGCTTTGCTCCATTTGAGAACGACGGCAGACAAGGTCGAGTGTGCTCGGGCCCGCCGCGTCAGGGCGGCATCGCCCGCGGGGAGAAACACCAGATGATCGAGGTCCGCACAGGATAGACACCGTGCCCCTTTCTGTCCTGCCAGCATGATCCAGGTCTTGCTGCCGAGGTCTTCTTGGCATTCATCACACTTCGATTCTCTCGCGGTGATGAACACCTTCAGATCTTCCGGTTGGCGCTTCTGTCGATTCACAGGGTTCATTCTGCTGATCCTCGGGCTGACTTCCCGGAGAAAAGGCCGCCTTCGTTGACACCCCCGTGCCGATTCGATGCCCAGATCGCTGCATTCACACAGCCTGCACTGCCGCATCCCCCATCCGTACCCCTCTGCTACCGGCCGCAGCATTTCTTGTATTTCCTCCCGCTGCCGCACGGACAGGGTCCGTTGCGGGCCACCTTGGGATGGGTAGGGGCAGGGACGGCCTGGACTGGAACAGAAGGTGGCGTCGGCATGGCCGCGGCCGAAGCGGGCTTCGCTGCCGGCCGTGGCGTGGACTCCGCGGCCAAGCCCAATTCCCGCCGCATGGCCTCACGAGGAACTCGAACGGTCCCGCGCCCCATCGGGTCCGGCATCGTTCGAATCAGCATCGTGACCTGCTGGCGCCCCGCCTCGGTCTGGCAGGCTTGCCGGGGCGTCCGGCCGCCCAAGACCGGCAACGGGGTGTCGATCCAGCTCATGTAGTGTTTGTTCATCATCTCCTGTACCGCGGCATTGAACTCGGGCGTCATTTCCACGGGCGCGGGTACAGCGATCCGCTCATCCAGCGGCCGGTCCTTCTCGGCTTCGTCCCACCGGCGCGTTCGCACGCTCTTGAAGACCACCCCCGGCAGCTTCTCCAGCCACTGACGCCCCAGGGCAAGTCGTTTCACAGAATTGACCGTCAGCACCAATTCCTCGCCCACGAATTCGATCCTGCCCAAGGTCACCGTGTCGCCCATCACCCGATTGTCGGGACCGGCCGGTTTGCTCCAGACCAATTCCTCCGCCCGCTCGTCGTAGTCGATATCTGCCCGCCGCAGCAGGGTCTCGCGCGTAGCGACCGGATCGGCAACAGAGAACGAAGCCGTGTGCCAGAGGAACTTCTCGCCATCGGTGTTGCGCAGCTCCATGGGCTTGCGCGTGGCCTGCCACTCGTCGATCCAACGCCATAGCCAGCCGAACATATGGGCATCCCGCCGCAGGCCCGCCGGCGTGAATTCCATCCCGCACCTCCGGAGAAACTCCACAGCCTCCTGCCCCATCCCGGCGCCCAAAGGTGGCCCGGCCAGCTCGACAAAGTGGAAACGGCCCGCCGGAAACACCCGGGCGGCGAAAAACACGTTGTCCTCGATGTTCTCAGACATCAACTGGTCCTGTACGGTCACCGCCCCGCCCAAGAGCACATCTTCCAGGTCGATCGTCCCCGTCTTGGGATCATGCCCGGCCACGCGATACAACGTGGGCCACGCCTCCATCCGGGCGCGCAGCAGGGTGGCTTGCCCTTCCGGCAGGTCTTCTTCCAGCATTCTCTCCGTATGCGTCTTGCCCTTCTTGGTGGGGCGGTAGTCCAGGAGCGTCCAAGCCATGAAGGCCCCCAGAACTCCCTGTTTCTCGTGCTCCCGGACATAGTAATCGAAGTCGTCATCGTTGAAGTACCGCTTGATGGCTCGTGTGGACCGCAACCGCCGGTCGGACCGCACCCGTTGCACGAAGCGGCCGTACAACCGCTGGTCTGCCTCCTTCCAGCCCTTGAGATCGTCTGGTGCAGGGATCTGAACCTCCTCCACCGTATCTTCACCCAGCGGTGAGAAATCGCGGTTCATGTGGGCAATGAAGTCATCTACGACGGCCTGGAGCTTGGGGATTTCCGGCTCATACACGCACTGGATACCGGCCGGCTCCAGGATGGGCGTCAGCGCCTCGTGCAGCTTGCGGCTGGAAAAGAGAATCCTGCGCGGCAGACCCTTCTGCCTGCCCAAGCCGCCGCCGCGAAAGGTCTCGCCCACGACCTGCACGGCCTCGCGCAGATTGCCCCCGAGGATCGGCCGGCCCTGGAAGACGTATTCGCTCGCCTCATCGACCACCAGCAGCATCTGCATCACGCGCTCGTCCCCCTGAATGCCGGCCGGAATCGTCGGCATTCCAATCAGCCAAGTGGCATCGAGACGCGGCAGACCCTTGAGGTCCAGTCCCACGGAAACCAGGGGAATCGTCCTGGCCCCTTTATCCGGCTGCCAGTGCTCCCGCGCGACAGACACCTGCGGCGTCACCCCCTCCCCGCCGATGGCCAACACGCAGATTCCCTTCTTGTCTTCGAGCCGCGCCGGCTGGAGCAGTCTCTTCTTGTCCGCCTCCACCGCCGCCCGCAGAACCAACCGCAGCAGATGCAGTTCCGCCGCCTCGGGGAACCGCGCCCGCTGCCCCGCCGGCTTGGCCAACAGATGCGGCACCTGTTCATCATAGCGCGGGTGCCGGCCGGCCTTTCGCATCCGCGCCTGATCCTCCGGCGGCAGTTCGCCGAACGCCAACATGCTGAAGCCCAGCATGTCCATCTCGTTCAAGATGTCATCCCCGAGACCATCGGCGTCCAGGAGCGCAGCAAACGCCCCCGCCGCATGAGGGCCCCGAAAGAGCGACAGGCCGTACTCTTCGCCCGCATTGCCCAGCACCACGCCCAAGATCGGCTCTTCCTGGCCGGCAATCCTCACCCCGAAACAGTCAAAATTCGTAAACCGCTGCCAGAGCTTGCGGCGGTTGAACTCGCCCGCGGCCTCCAGCACATCAGATAGAATATCTCTGGACTCCATGATCCTATCCCTTGGATTGTATACCCATCCTTACTCCATAGCCCTTTATGCCCGGCCTTGTTCAGCCGGTCCACTGGAGCCACTACGGATTGTACGCCGAGTACGACGGTTCCACAAGAATTCAAGCTCCGTTCCCTCCGGGCGAGCTGCGCTTCGTCCAACAGTTCGCCGAGGAGGCCCGACTCTTTGACGAACTTCGTCACCCGTGCGTGCAGTTGTGGCAAGGTTTCAGGCGGCCGCTTGGCGACCTTGGGCAATCCGTCGTGCGGTTGGCCGCGGCGTTCAATCGTGGCCCGCCTTCCTGCGCTTGCCTCTGGGCTTCCCGGCACTGGTGTTGTGCTCCCGACGCCCCTTGGACGCCCCTTTTGCCCCTATCGTGCTCCTTGAGAACGTAGTAAGTTCCACGTCCCGTGGTCCCGGTCCTCTCAATGAGCCCGAGTCCAACCAGGGCATCCACAATCTGGTTGCAGCTCGTCCTGAAGTCGCTCTCACGGCCGGGCCAACCAGCCACCTATCCTCCATCATCCACCCCGACCAGGAGGGTGCCGCCCGCGTGTTGGCGAACGCGGCCAGTGTTTCCAGGGCGGACTCGTTCCATCGCTCCTTGAACTCGACCGTCTCGCCCTCGCCAGACCGCGCTATCGCGCCAACATCCATCATAACTCCAGCCCCAGGCCCCGCAGGATCACCTTGAGTTTCCTATTTGCCTCCGCCGGGGTTACCAGGCGGCGCCTGTTCACATAGGTATAAACGACCGTCGGCCTTAAGTTCTTATCGCCCGATGGTTCTCTGCCCAGTTGGTTAGCTCTACCGCGACTGGGACGGCAGGCTGCCAGTCTTTGCCTTGGGTCCCCAACCGCCCAGTCACATCTACTGCTCCAGCACGTTACCGCCCCCTCCTCCATCCGTCGAGAGTTCATTTGGCCAGATGCGATGGTGCACGGCCGCGGGAAGGCGCTCCGATCAGCCCCGGGGAAGCGAGCTGAGAAGCACGCACCGGCAGGAGCAGCCGCGTCTGTGGACGGAGGTCGGCAGAGTCGGGTCGAGTCGCTCTGAGGTAGGTTTCTCGGGGCAGTTAGCCGGCTCGCCCGTCGATAACGACATCGCGCGGTGGACTATGGAAGGGTTGCTCGATTGACAAGTGAATTGCCCTCCGAAGGAGTCTCGTCGGAGCCCATAGGAATACCCATCTGCGAAAACCATCTTGGCGTATGGTCACCTCCTTGTGGCTCACCCGGCCCATGTTCGCCGGATTCTTGGTGCCGCACCGAAAGACATAAATAGGTGGGTGCCGATTTTAACATGGGCTCGACCGGCACGTCCCGCGTCGAAGCCCATGTTTTGCCGCCAGAGGTAGGGGGCGGAGGTGCAGTATGAAGGAACCCACGAGAATCGACTTTCATCACCGACGGATCGGCCAGATATCGGACGTTACCGAACTGCTCGGCATGCTCTTTCCCGGCAACCGCAGCCAGCGGTATGCGGCCGCGTGCATGTTCTGTGAGCTCAAATGGGCCCAAGGCATGGTGCCTAACCTGGCGTACTTGGAGGGCAAGTACGGGATCTCCCGCCGGGTGCTCCAGAGGGCCCGGGCCAAGCTGACGCGGCTGGGGCTCATCGAACATATCAGCTACCTGAACAGCCGCTACGGCGGTCAATATGGCTGGAAACTGGCCTCGCGGTTTGAGACGGCCTTGCGACAGTTGGCCAACAAGTGTACCGAGCTGAGGGACAGGAAGGTTGGCTCTGAGGAGAAGGATCGGATGCTGCTGGAGTTCATCAGTTGCTGACGGAGTCCGTGATGGCCAGCCGGCACCACGATGAAGGAGGCTTCGGATCCTCAGGGGGTCTCAATCAGGTTCTGCTTGCAGTACTTGGCCAATGCGCCACGACGGCGGCAGATCTCGAGGAAGGGCCGGACGACTTTGGCTTCGGCCACCTCCGGTGGCAGCCGCCAGCTTCTGCCGCGCCACACGAGCTTCTTGGGGGCTGTCAGGGCTGTATAGACTGCCCGTAGCGTCTATAGTATCTTGGGGAGGTCTCGTCCTCTGGGTAGGACGATCTTTGCCGGCGAGTACACGACGTGTCTTGCCTTCACCTCTCCTGCAAGGACGACGAGATGTTCCAGGTCATCGATCGTCTGTGCTTCCGGCAGCCCGAAGTCCGCCAGGGTTGCTGGTGGTTTGTCCTGGATGGGGGAGCGGGGCAAGAGCGGGTCGATGCGCAGCACCAGGGGAATTCCGGCATGGTGCAGGATACCGATCCCCTCGATCCGTTGGGCGACCGTGGCAGCGCCGGGGTCATAGACGCGGGCGGCTTCCTCCCGCCAGAAAGCCGGGCTGACTTCGACCACGAGGCCCGGCCATCCTTGGCGGGCGAACTTCCCGTACCGCAGATGGTCTGCCGGCCACCTGACCAACTGCTTGAGCAGGTCCAGGTAGTCTGGCTGAGCCGCCAGCAGGGGATTCTTGGTGAGAAGCACCACCGTAGTGAAACGATGCCGATGGGCCAAGATCTGCTCCAGGGCGTACTTGGTATGAGGGTATTCCCGCTCCAACGGTTGAAAAGGATCGGTGCTATTCGACAGATGGACCGGTGCCGGCGGGACGTTGTAACGCCGCAAGTCCTCCATGTCTTTGCGGAGGAGCGTCTGAAAGTCTTTCTTCACGCCAGGCTTCGTCGGCTCATAACCTGCGGCATAGCAGTACACGCAGCGGTGGTCGCAACCGGTATAGACGTTGATGCAGTAACGGTGGCCGGTGGGGAACTCCCGTTGCGAAGCAAACGGGCAGTACCATTTGACGATGCGGGGGCGGGTTGGGGCCAGCACAGGCTTTGGGGAGTTGTGGGGCAAGAAGTACTGCGACAATGCCATCTGGTCCTCGCTACTACACCCCTCCCATACAGGCTTGCACTTCTCGTCGACTCTTTCCAGCACGAGGAGAGCGTGGTCGGAGGTAACGGAGTCTGCGCTCATTGGCGTGCTCCTGAGGCGGTGCTTCCATGAGTTGGGAACGGTGTTTGCCGACCGCGTGTGGCAGCTCTGCTTTCCACTCACCCGCTGGCCAATCTGATGATCTCGATATGTTTCTCTCCATCCGGCCGGATTGCAGGCCTGTGGACTCGGATAGGCAACTCCCTGGGAGTCCTACTGAGGGAATCGGTTGATGAACCTGCTCCAGTTAGGGAGGGGGCTCTTGCGGAACCGCGAGATTTGACCAGACGCAAGGGGAGATTTGACACCCCCGCGTTACGGCAGCCGGAGTCCACCTGGGCAGGCGCTACAGCCAGTGTCTGTTTCCTCCGTTTTCGTAGGCCAGAGAATTCTCCCAGACCGATCGCGGTTCCAAAGAGATCCATGATGACCGATTCTGCCGGGTCTCGTTCAGGCTTCTCATGGCCAGATAGCTGCGTTTCACGTACGAGGTCGGTCATGTACGTCCGGTCATTCCGCACGTGGTCACGGCCGCAGGTGTTGTGCACCAAGGATAAGCGTTCTGTGAATGCGCGCAGCTCCTCGCTCCGGGAGTGCAGCTCCGTTAGAAACTTGCGAACCGTGGCGTTGATCTTTGCCGGCGTGGCCCTGCAGGCTTCTGCAATTTCCGCTGCGGTCAGGCGGGAGACGAAGAACAGGTATACTACTCGGTAATCACCACAGGAAAGGAGATGCGCACCGCGGCGAATGTCGGCCAACAGGTGCGCGATCTCGCGTACCTCTGCCGTTGGGTTCTCGATCATCCTGTTTCTTCTCCTTGCGAGTGCTTAGTATTTCGAACAGACGCAGCTGCGCTTTCTTAAACCAGCGACGCGCGGTGGCCGAGGATACGTGCAGCTCCAAGCCAATTTCATCAAATTCCCAGCCGTAATAGAAACGCCGTCGCACGACCAGTTGCAGCTTTTCCGGCAAGGCCCAGATCGCCTCATCTATGGGCAGGTCGACGGGACTCTCATCGTCCTCCGGTGGCTCGGGTACCTCATCGATCGGCGTATATCGGTGCTTATGGTGCGTCTTCCAGTGATTCTTCTTCACGAGCTTTGCAATCGTGAACAACCACGATCTGAAACCGTCTTCACCGCCTGTGAAACTGTCGCTGTGTGCCAGGACAACGGTCCGAGTATCCCGACAGAGGTCCGCTATGGCGTTACGGGCACTCCCACACATGCCACGGGCTAGGAAATCCGAAAGCTCCTGCTCATACCGCCTGACAAGTGTAGTGAAAGCCTCTTGACAGTCAGCGTTGTATTCGGCGATGAGTTCTTCATCCGTGAAAAGCGCGTATGGGTCGAATTCCCTTGGCTGACACATGCGCAGCACTCCGTTACCACTCCCCGTGTCGTCTATGACACGGGGCCTTATCCCTCACTGCCCGGGGCCTCCGCGAGGCCCTCGTGTGACATGTGATGACCGCGCCCCGCGGCGTCCTTCTCCCTGCGGGAACCGGAAGAGGTTGGTGGGAAGCCGTATCCCCTCCCATTCGATTGCGGACACGGATTCTCGGGCCGCGGTCGTCAAAAAGACCAAGATCCATGAGCCTTCGATGCCAACATACGTTGTCCGGGCCATAGATAGATGGTTTTGCGAGGTCATTTTGCTGCAAAAAAATCGCGGGATTCTGAAGAACTCCTCCGTCTCCTTCATGGGGCAGTCTCTCTGTTTCAATCACTGCGGTCAACGGTCGCTTCTGTGGGTGTTGTAAGTCTCGGTATTGGGAAGACTTATGGCATGCGATCTCGTGAAGAAGGTAAGGGGCGTCCACACGTGACGCCGGAGACAACTGCCCTCGCCATGTCCATCTTGCAGAGAAATGTGGTGCCGGGGTGTGATAGGGGGCGAGAGAATCTCGACCCGGACGACGATGGAACCCCTTTTACAGGCGGCGGTGTCCGACCAGGAGTCTCCGAGTGAGTAAGCTGTTTTTCATTTTTCTGCAAAATTGCCCCGGCTTCCGGCAATGATAGTAGTGGCACGGGGGTGAAGATGACAGTACCTCGTGGTCCACAAGTTGCAGCGCTCTGCGTTACGTCGAAGGACATCGCCGTAGCCACAGGCGGATTCCAAGGTCCACACAGGGATAACCTCGAATGGTGAACGGATGACCGCCGGGGGAGACAGAATCGCCATGCTTGACAGCGAACTGGACCATGTTGCAGGCATACGGTGTCATGGCACCAGAAGATCTGCCGGCAGTACCAGCCGATGTGTTCGAGGCTGGGAGTTCCAAGTTGAAACTCTGGGTATGTGGCTGCCAGCCTGAACCCGTTCGTCTGCGGGTCGCGGTGGCGGACCTGAGGGCCATGTGCCTCAAATGCGGTTGCCTGTTTGTCAAGAAGAAGAGGTCTGCCGACCAGACGTAGAGCTCGCCAGCAAGACCACAGGGCCGAGGGAACGTCGGTTGCGGGGGCTGGGGTACAAGGTCATGCAATAAAGACAGGCCCTTACCCTCGGACGGACAGGATCAGCAACAACTGAAGAAGATGGCCACCGCGGGGCGATAGGGTGCAACTTTCTTGAGGTTTGGCAGTGGGTGCAGGGGCCAAGCCGCGTGACCGCATGCGTCGAGTACTCGAGGGCGGCCGAGTTCCTGCCTACTGATGCGAGACGCTGACCGAAGTGGGCAGGCTTCAAGTCGCCACGCGACACATGTAGTTTGTTTCGAGGTGTGATCGCTTGCCTCGTATGGCCCGATGAAGAGTTACGCGTTTTCACGCATCTCACTCAGGAGTGACAACAATGAATGCGTTACGAACGGACCTAGAGCAGTACCTGTCGATCTTCGAGAGCGAGTTACAGTATATGGCAGGCGATGCCCACTCATGGGGCGACATCGGGACCGGGGGCGTCCTTTATGGCCTGTGGTCGCACGCTCTGCGGCCTGTGATCATGCTCGCTACTCCTGCCGGGCCGGGGGCGATCCGAGAGAAGGCCCATTTCGCGGTGGATCCGGATTACGTAATCTGGATGAGTGAGTCCTTGCAGGACCGGTATGGCATTCAGTACGATGGGAACTACCATTCCCATCATCGGCTCGATCTAGACCATCCCAGTCCAGGGGATACCGAGCAGATCCACGGCTTGGCCGGTAGGCACTGATTAACGTCAACTATTTTTTCCCTTCAGCGACAATTATTTCTTCCGTTCCCCAGCCCCCCTATA
>VGYL01000197.1 GCA_016872975.1 Planctomycetota bacterium | reverse complement strand
AATCGCGACGCTGGAGCAACGCAAGGCGCTCCGGGCCATACGCTGAGGAGAAGATTGTGTCCATGTAGCACCCCCGCCCGCGGGGGTGGCGCTTCCCAGCCGGGGAGGCTGGGCTGCACGACTTGCTGAAAGGGAGGGTTCAAACCCATGAGCGAGTACCAGTATTACGAGTTCCAGGCCATCGACCGGCCCCTGACCGAGAAGGAGATGGCGGAGTTGCGGTCGTACTCGACGCGGGCCCGCATCACGCGGACCAGCTTCGTGAACGACTACTCCTGGGGCAGCTTCAAGGGCAACGAGGACGCCTGGATGGAGAAGTACTTCGACGCGTTCCTCTACCTGGCCAACTGGGGCACCCACGTCCTCAAGCTGCGGCTGCCCGCCCGGCTGCTGGACCTCAAGACGGCCCAGCAATACTGCGTCGGCGACAGCGCCTCCGCCAAGGGCAGCCGGGGCAACGTCATTCTTTCCTTCTCCTCCGACGAGGAAGGCGGAGACTGGGTGGAAGGCGAAGGCGAGCTTTCGCCCCTGATCCCGGTGCGAGCGGAGCTGGCGCGGGGAGACTTGCGTGCCTTGTACCTGGGCTGGCTGCTGTGCGTGCAAAATGAGGAACTCCACGACGAGGCCATCGAGCCGCCCGTGCCGCCCGGGCTGGGCAAGCTCGATGCCTCTTTGACCAGCTTCGCCGACTTCCTGCGGATCGATGAAGACCTGCTCGACGTGGCGGCCCAGGCCAGTGCCGCGTTGGAGGAGCGCGGACCGTCACGAGACGAGGTCCATGCGTGGGCCGCCGGACTGCCGGTCGCGGAGAAGGAGGACCTGCTCACCAGGCTGATTGTGGAGGAGGACCTGACGTTGGCGACCGAGTTGCAGCATCGGTTCCTCAAGGATCGTGACGCGGGCCGCCGCCCGGGTCCACCGGCCGCCCGCCGGACCGTAGGGGAGCTGCTCCAGGCGGCGGAGATCCGCGCCGAAGAACGACGCCACGCGGCGGCCCGCAAACGCGCTGCGGAAAAAGAACGCCACGAGCGCGAAGCCGCGAAGGCCCGCGCGAAGCACCTCGATGAAATCGCCGGCCGCCAGGCGCAGCTCTGGACGAAGATCGACAACCTGATCGCCGCCAAGCAGCCGAAGCCCTACGACGAGGCGGTGAGGCTGCTCCTGGACCTGCGGGACCTGGCGCAACGCGAGGGCAAACAGGACGAGTTCCGCCGGCGGCTGGAGGCGATTCACACGGCTCACGCGCGCAAGGGAACTTTCATCCAGCGCCTGCACAAGGCAGGACTCGAATGACTCGCCCCTCTAATGAGTCTTGGCGAGCAACTTCGGTAGTGGCCGCGCGAGCCGCTCTCCGCGTAGGTCGTGCGTCCTCGCACGACATCTTCGAGGGTGTGTGAGCAGCCTTGGCTTGGGGCTGGTCCAGGGCGCCGGGTGGCAGCGGCAAGGCTGTAGGCTTTGCGCAGGCCTTGCCGATGGCGGATGGACGAAACCATCGGCAAGCTCCGAAGACTCCGCTTGCCGCTGCCACCCATTACGGAGCTGGGTTCTCACACACCCTCTTCGGCGAGCGGGGATGGGGTCCCCAGACGCGATGCATCGCGTTTGGGGGGCCCACGCTCGCCCTACGAAGAGCGCCTGTCGCCGGGTTCTGATTACCGAACTTGTTCGTCAAGACTCATAAGGGGGAGCTCCGAACACCAGAAAGCGCCGGCAGCAAGCCCCCCACACGTCACCGAACTGGTTCGTCAAGACTCCTTAGGAATTGTGCGGGCCGAGATGCTCTCCGGAAATCGCTCTGTCCCTTGACACGTTACAGGTTACAACTTATACTGGAGCAGAGTCAGGTTGCTCATGATTAAGTCGTTCAAGCATAAGGCGCTCCGACGGTTCTTCGAGGATGGCGAAGTTGGCGGGATTAACGCAAACCATGCCGCCAAGCTTGCCCGTATCTTGGATCGTCTGGAGGCGGCAACGGGACCGAAGGACATGAACTTGCCCGGCTACAGACTCCATCCGCTCAAGGGCGACCGAGAAGGCACTTGGGCGGTGTGGGTTTCTGCGAACTGGCGGGTCACGTTCGAGTTTGAGGGCTCGGATGCCGTGAACGTGGACTACTGTGATTACCATTAGAGAGGATAGATCAGATGGCCGGCAAGCGTAGACCGACACATCCTGGGCAGGTCCTTTGGGCAGACGTGATCGAGCCTCTGGGACTAACCGTAACGGAGGCGGCCGAGAGGCTGGGGGTGGCCCGCAAGACCCTTTCCGCGCTCATCAACGGCCGCGCCTCTTTGAGTCCGGAAATGGCCGTGCGGATCGGCCGCGCCACCTGCACCTCGCCGGAAAGCTGGCTGATGATGCAGACCCGGTTGGACCTCTGGCAGGCCCAGCAGAAATCCTTGAACGTGGAGACGTTGATATCTTGCTGATGGGGCATCCGGTGGACCCGGCGAAAGGAGCAGCTCGAATGGTATGTGACGCACGAATCCGGTGGATGGGGTTATGGCTGACGGTGCTGGCGGCGCCGGGTCTGGCGGCGGAATCTGCGGAACCGCAGGTGCGACCCGGCGTCTCTCGGAACCTCTTCCCGACGGAGGTCCGGCGGCAGGCGTTTCTGCGGGCCCTGGCCAAGCAGGACCCCAGTTACGATCCGCGCGAGCGGATGCTCCAGGCCCCGTTCTCGTCGCCGGGCTATCATACGACGCTCACCGGCGGCACCGTCCACCGCACCCGCGACACGCTGCGCTACGCGGTGGCCCTGCTCGACGCGGGCGACGCCGAGCGGCTGGAGCGGGCCGAGCAGGTCCTGCGGCGGGTCATCGCGTTGCAGGACCAGGACCCGGCCAGCCGGACCTACGGCATCTGGTCGTGGTTCCTCGAAGAGCCGCTCGACAAGATGTCGCCGCCCGACTGGAACTGGGCCGACTTCTGCGGCACGCAACTGCTGCAGGTCGCCCTCGACCACATGGACCGCCTGCCCCCCGACCTCCGGGAGCAGGTCAAGGAGTCGATCCTGCACGCCGCCCGCTCGATCCAGCGGCGCAACGTCGGCCCCGGCTACACGAACATCGCTCTGATGGGCACCTACGTGACGCTGGTCGCGGGCGAGCGCTTCGACGTGCCCGAGCTGGCCGACTACGGCCGCCAGCGGCTCCGCCGCTTCCACGAGTACACGCGGGACAAGGGCTCGTTCTCCGAGTACAACAGCCCGACCTACACGATCGTGGCCATCGAGGAGATCTCCCGCATGTTGCAGCACGTCCGGGACCGGGAGGCGCTGAGCCTGCTCCAGGAGCTCAACGGCCTCGCCTGGCGCCACGTCGCCCGGCACTTCCACCCGCCGACGAAGCAGTGGGCCGGCCCGCACAGCCGCAGTTACGCGACGCTCCTGCGCGCCGGCAGCCTGGCGGCCATCCAGCGGGCGACCGAGGGCCGGGTCGCGTTCCTGCCGGAGGCGGAGGTCTGGGAGAGCCTGGACGCGCATCGCGTCAGGCTGAGCTGCCCGGCGGACTTCTTTCCTTTGTTCACCACCCTGCCCGGGCCGCGCTTCGAAATCGAGACGTTCGACAGAACCGCCTCGACCGAGCACGACCTCATCGGCACGACGTACCTGCACCCGGACTTCACCCTGGGCAGCGTCAATCTCGGCGACTTCTGGAACCAGCGCCGGTCCCTGGTCGCCTACTGGAACGGGCCGGACGGCCCGGCCGCCCTGCGGCTCCGCTGTCTGCACGACGGCTATGACTACGCCAGTGCCGGTCTCTTCGCGGTCCAGGACCGGGCCGACATCCTGGGCGCGGTCCTGTTCGCCACGGATCGCGGCGACACCCATATCTCCCTCGACCGCATCCGGGACGCGACGATCACCGCCCGCGAGCTGAGCCTGCGCCTGCAATTCGAAGGGGCCGTCTCCGATCTGCGGCTCCCCGAGAAACGCCAGCTTGATGAGCCCATCCGCTTCACCTGCGGCTCGATCGAGGCCCTCCTGTGCCTGCACAGCCTCGAATTCACCGGCCTGCGCCCCACGATCGAGGCGGGCCGGCAAGGGGACCAGGCCTGGATCGACATCGTCCTCTACCGCGGCCCCGGCCGCACCTTCGACTTCGGCGCGATCGCGGAAGCGGCGCTCGTCTTCAGCCTGTCGCTGGCCCCGGCCCGCAGCCCTCTGCCGGCGGTGACGTCCTCCGCGTACCGGAGCATCGCCACCGACCTGGTCGCCGCGGGCATCGACTCGCCCCGCCACACCTGGTCCTGGCCGCGCACGAACCAGCCAAGCCTCTCTCTCACGATCCCGATCAAGCCGCTGCCCACGAAGCAGCAGAAAGCCGCCGCCGCGGCCAAGTGCGAGGACACCAACCCCTGGAAGTCCACCCGGTAAGAGGGTGTATGAAGCCAGTTCTACGTGGCATAGGCTTGGGGTCCCCTGTAGCACAGCCGCCCTCGGCTGTGATCGAAAGGAACACCCCCGAGGGCGGGAATGCCACGTATTTGGGGGGCCCCTTCCAGCCCATGGATCATCGGCAGGATGCCGATGCCACGAGACCCCAGTGCCAGGATGCCCGTGCCACTTTTCACGCACCCTCTCAGGCGAGCGGGGACGCTCACCCTACTACGGCATTTCGTAAGTCCTGAGACTACAAGGAGGAGGTTGCTTCGTCGCCGGGCTCCTCGCAATGACATGATTGCTTCGTCGCTGAAGCTCCTCGCAATGGCATACTTGGGCGCCTTATGTCATTGCGAGGCCCGACGCGCAGCGGCGCTTCGCACCGAGGGCGACGAAGCAACCTCACCCATAGTCGCGGTACTTGTGAAACGCGGTACTACGAAGACGGTGCATCTGCCACCGAATGCCGGCGGCACGCAGGTCCGCCCACGCGGAACAATTTTTTTGACAGGCGGGGGGCGGGAATCATAGCATAGGGCGGGAACTCAGGGAGGAGTGTGGGCATTGTGAGAGATCGTCGGAAATGTTTACAGGACTCATCGAAGCCGTTTGCGGCGTGAAATCGGTTTCGCCCGGCGCCGCTTCCGGCGGCTCGCTCGCGGTGGATCTGGGCGCATTGGCCCAAGACAGCCGGACCGGCGACAGTATCGCCGTCAACGGCGTATGTCTGACCATAACCCGGCTCCAGGGCACGATAGCGGCCTTTGGACTGAGCCCGGAGACGCTGCAGCGCTCGACGCTCGGGCGGCTGGGACCGTCGTCCCGGGTCAATATCGAGCGGGCGATGCGCCCCACCGACCGGCTCGGCGGGCATATCGTCCAGGGCCACGTCGATGGCATCGGCACGATCCAGGCGATCAAACGGCTCGGCGAGTTTGCCGATATAGAGTTTGCCGTCGAGCCCGAGTTGCTGGAGCAGATGGTGCCCAAGGGCTCGGTGGCCGTCGAGGGCGTCAGTCTGACGGTGGCCGGCATCGGGGCCGGGAGCTTCCGGGTCGCGGCGATTCCGGAAACCTTGAACCGAACGACGCTGGGAAACGCATATATAGGTGAGCGAGTGAACATCGAGACGGATATTCTCGTCAAGATCGTCCGACGGCAGCTGGAGGCCATCCTGCCGCCGCAATCATCGCTGACCGTGGAACGGCTGAAACAGATGGGTTACTGACAGAATGAATAGAAACCATCACAACTCGATCTCCGAGCAGACGGTCATCGGGGTGACCATGGGAGATGCCGCGGGCATCGGCCCGGAGGTGGTGGTCAAGGCGCTGACCGATCCGGTGATCCGGCGGGCGGCCAAGTTCATCGTCTTCGGCATGAACGAGCAGCTCTGTTACGCGGCGGACCGGGCGGAGATCGAGCCGTTCTGGGGCCGCCATCAGCACGAGAAGATCAGCCGGGAGTACCCCTACAAGGTCGTCGTGGCGGACTACGACGAGTACAGCGTGCCGCCCTGGCTGCGGGAGCCCAGCCGCATCGCGGGCGAGGCCTCCATCAAGTTCTGTTCCGACGCCATCGCGGCGGCCAAGGCCGGCGTCGTCGACGCGATCGTGACCGCCCCGATCAGCAAGGAAAGCTGGAAGATGGCCGGCGCCACCTGGCCCGGACACACGGAGATGTTCGCCCAGAAGTGCAAGGCCCCGCGCAAGGCCATGATGTTCGTCGCCGGACCTTTGAAGGTCGCCTTGGCGACGATCCACCTGGGCTTGTTCGACGTCCGCAACAAGTTCACCATCGGCTGCGTCTTCGAGCCGATCGACCTGCTCAACGACGCCCTGAAAGAGTACTTCGGCTTGGACAACCCGCGGATCGGCGTGGCGGCCCTGAACCCGCACGCCGGCGAGAACGGCCAGTTCGGCGACGAGGAGCAGCGGATCATCGCCCCCGCGCTGCTGCTGGCCCAGGAGCAGGGCATCAACTGCATGGGCCCGATCCCCGCCGACACCCTGTTCCTGCGGGCGGTCCGCGGCGAGTTCGATGCGGTCGTCGCCATGTATCATGACCAGGGCATGATCCCGGTCAAGCTGCTCGCCTTCGAGCACGCGGTCAACATCACGATCGGCGTGCCCCTGATCCGGACCTCCCCGGCGCACGGGACGGCCTTCGACATTGCCGGACGCAACCTGGCGAACCCGTCGAGCATGAAGTCGGCGATCCAGATGGCGATCCAGATGGCCAAGCTCCGGCGGGCGGGCCGGTTCGCCCCCGTCACACCCAACGGCCGGGCGGTCAACGGTGTGCTGAACGAGCCGGCCGGCGACTTCGAGCCCCAAGACTGACCGAGCCTGTCCCGCGCAGGCGGCGGACCTATGCAGACCAAACGCCAAATCCAGGAACTGCTTGCGACGGCGGGTGTTGCGCCCAATCGCCGGCTCGGCCAGCACTTTCTGGTCGATCTGAATCTCATGCGCCTGCTCGTGGAGGCGGCACAGATCGGACCGGCCGACGTGGTCCTGGAGATCGGCGCCGGCACCGGCTCGCTCACCCAGGCCCTGGCCCATCACGCGGGATGCGTCGTCACGGTCGAGCTGGACCGCACCCTGGCGGGCATCGCGGCATCCCAATTGGCCCAGGCCGCCAACGTCCGGATCGTCAACGACGATGTCCTCTCCGGCAAAGGCACGCTCAACCCGGTTGTCGTGGAGGCGGTGACCGAGGCCCGGCTCTCGCTCGGCGAGAAAGGACCCCACGGACCGCAGGGACCTCAAGAACCAGCCTCCGCCGGCGGGCGGGTTCTGCTCGTGTCCAATCTGCCCTACGACGTCGCGTCCTCGGTCATGATCAACCTGGTGAAGGGCCCGGTGACGGCCGACGCCATGTTCGTGACCGTCCAGAAGGAGGTGGCCGAGCGCATGACCGCTCGACCCGGCGGCCGGGACTACGGGACCCTGAGCATCTTCCTGCAGGCCACGGGCGCGGTCGAATTGCTGCGGGTGCTCAAGCCGAGCGTCTTTTGGCCGCCGCCCGGCGTGGATTCCGCTGTCGTCCGCTACGCCCGGGACGAGGCCAGGAGCCGTCGCATTGCGGACAGGGAGCTTTTCGGCAGCGTCGTCGGCCTGTTCATCGGGCATCGACGCAAGATGCTGCGGGCCTGCGTCAAGCAGGCGCCGCCGGAATTGGGCGACCGCGACCTGTGGCTCCGGATCTTCGAGCAGCACGCGCTCGACCCCACCCGTCGCCCGGAAGAACTCTTGCCCGAGCAATACGTCGACCTGGCCAATACCTGCCACCGGCTCCTGCACGCGCGACGGTAATCCAGCGCGACCGCAAGGCCGGCCAAGATGGCCCCCGCCCATCCCGGGCCCCGCCTGACTCTCAGACACGTACACTATCGGCATCAACCTCCTGACTTGGCGCCTTACCCAGCATACTCAGACCCGCCTGAAGGAGGAACTCCGAACCAGGCCGACTTGCAACGCCGGGGTGGATGACCAAGCTCGTTCACCAAAACTCGGTAGAGGTTTCCGGCTTGATTTTCGCGTCCCCATGCCGTATTCTCGGCGCGTAGAATTGCCCCTGTCGTTTTGAAGAACGGTTCATGAAGAAGCTGCCGCGGATATCCGATGCCGAGTGGACGGTGATGAAGGTCCTGTGGGCCCGGCCGGGTCTGACCGCCGACGAGGTGGTCGAGGCGTTGCAGGGCCAAGTCACGTGGAACATGCGCACGATCCGCACGACCCACCAGGACCAGCACGCGAACCTCCTCCGCGTCTCCATTCGCCATACCCAGACGGACCGGTTCCTGGTGGCGCGCGGGAATCAAGTCGCTTGTGACGCCCGCGAGCCGGGCGCCGCGGGTCTGTGGGAGGTCCGGCTCGAAGACGGCGTCGGCGACGATCGGGACCGGATCGTCTACTTCTACTCGGTCGCCGCACGCCGGTATCTGACATGGAACCCCGACGGAAACGGCGTGGCTCCCGTTACCGAAAAAAAGCGAGATCTTCATTGTCCGCAGCGCTGCGCCCGCCGATAATGGTCCCTGATGCCTCGTGGCCTCCGCCACAGGTCCGTGGGCACAAGAGCTCCTGTTGCGGCGGTGCCGACGGCTTTCGGTAACCGGGCAAGGCCCGGAAAGAGGGAAGTTTGGGAGTGATGGGCATGAAGGCGAAACGGACGAACGGTTTCACGCTGATCGAACTGCTGGTCGTCATCTCTGTCATCGCGATCCTGATGGCGCTTCTCCTGCCGGCACTGAGCCGGGCCCGGGACCAGGCCCGGCGGACCGCCTGCGGCAATAACCTCAAGCAGATCGGCACCAGCCTGCACATGTACGGCAACGACTACGACGGGAAGCTGCCCCTGAATGCCAATCCCGGGTACTGGTGGTGGGACATTGCCTACAGCACGACCGACTACATCATCGCCACCGGCGGCGACCGCCAGACGTTCTACTGCCCCTCCGACCTGAGCAAGAACGGCGACATGGCGATCGTCTGGCAGTTCAGCTCCAACCCGCCCCACTCGGCCCGGCCGGAAAACGTGGTGGAGCCCACGACCGGTCGGGACGGTCTGTACCGGGTCACCAGCTACTTCTGGATCATGGACGCCAAGAACCCTCGGGCGTCCACCGACCGGCCGCGAGGTATGCCGCAGAACTGGAAGTGGCCCCGGACCCTGACGGTCAGGAACCCGGCGGGCACCGAGCTGGTCCTCGATGCGACCCTCAGCACCACCGAGGACCCCAAGACCGCGTCCTTCGTCGAGGTGCGCGGCGGCCTGTTCGACCGCTGGCGGATCTTCGACCGCACCAACCACGTTTCACGCGGGGGCAAGCCCGACGGCGCCAACGTCCTGTACGTGGACGGCCACATGGAGAAACGGCCCTTCAGCGAGATGATCGTCCGCCGCACGGGACCGGTGCATTGGTTCTGACGCGAGTTCTGCAAAACTGAGCCTGTCCCGGCTGCGCCGGGGACTCCCAACAGTCCCGTAGGGACGACCGACAATAGCCCACCGTTTCAACAGCCACAGGCCCAACAGGGTGCTCTGGACTTTGTCCGCCAACCATTGCCGCACGCCCCGTTCCAGGCTGGCCGGATCGCACGGACGTTTCTGTGTGC
>VGYL01000196.1 GCA_016872975.1 Planctomycetota bacterium | reverse complement strand
CCGATCTCGTGATGCGGTCCGGCGACGGCACGATCCTGGCCGCGGCCCCCACGATCTCGACGCGCCGCGTGCAGACCTACGGGCGCATTCCCAACAACACGCCCCTGATCATCGGCGGCCTGGTCGCGCGGGAGGAAATGGTCCGGCAGGACAAGGTCCCGCTGTTGGGCGATTTGCCATTGATCGGCTTCGCGTTCCGGTCGGAACGGAAAGATCGGATGAAGCGTGAGGTCATCATCGTGCTCACCCCGCACGTGTTGCCGGAGAACAAAGAGGCACGCCGCTCGCTGCCCAAGGATGAAAACCTGTTCGACAGCTTCGGCAACGATCTGTTCCGGGACAGCTACCGCATCCGCAACGAGGACGTGTTCGATCTGACCTTCCTGCTCGAGAACCGGCGCATCGTGACCTACCGGGACCTGGCCCGGCAGGCGGCCCAGAAGAACTTCCGCCTGGCGGCGGTCGAGCCTTTCCGCGGCTTCGTCCGCGACAGCGTCCCGGGCGAGTCGATTCTCGTCACCCGCATGATCTATGAGGTGATCAAACGCCTGGACGTCGCCCGCGTCATCGAGACGTCGCGCATCATCTACTTCGAGGGCCAGCAGGTCGGCGGCTACAACGTCAAGTACCTGGAGCAGCTTCTCCAGGACCGGACGAAGGACGGAGTGACGGATTTCGGCGCGCAGGCCCTGGCGATCACCTATCGCTACGACCGCGCCTCGCTGGAAGAGGGACGGCTGGGCAGCGAGCCGATCCCCGAGATCAAGCTGGTCGACTGCCCCAACCGCAAGGCCTGGGGCCAGTTCCTGTGGGAGCTGAATCAGCCCACGCCGGACGGACAGCAACAGCATACCATCCTGATCCAGAACGATTCGGATATCGTCCGCCTGAGCCGGGCTCTGGTGCTCAAGCGGGTCGCCGTCCTCAACGGCGGGACCGACGAGATGCGGCTGAAGAATTTCAGCGTCGGCAAGGTGCTGCTCATGCCCGAGCTCAAGCGCGGCCAGATCCACGTGCTGGACGCCGATACGGCGATGTACTTCTTCCATACGGAACACTACTACGCCGCCACCCTCGCGGAGATCGAGAAACAGTTGAAGGAACTGGACCGCGCCCTGCGCCGGCCGGAGATCCGCCTGCTCCTGGAGACGGACTGAAGAAAGTGAAGAGGAAAAAGTAAAAAGGCAAAAAGCAAAGACCAGAGCGCCGCCGGTGGGCCGTGTGTCTTATTCCCTTTTTACTTTCTACTTTTTCCTTTCTATTTGTTGCCCATGCTGACGAAGACGTTTTACGACAACACGATTCTCGAATGGTTGCAGGCCTTCTTGATCGTGGTCGGCGCCGTGGTCCTGGGACGAGGCCTGTATTGGCTGATCGGCAAGACGATCAAGCGGATGGCGACGAAGACGCGCACGCAGCTTGACGATATTCTCGTCGATATGCTGGAGGAGCCGATCGTTTGCGGCGTCATCATCCTCGGCATCTGGTACGGCTTGCAGACGCTCACCTTGCCGCCCGTCGTGGACGGGGCCGTCCACAAGGTCATCTCGGTCCTGCTGATCCTCGATACCGCCTGGCTGGTCACGCGGGTGCTCGACTCGTTGATCCGGGAGTACCTCGTCCCCTTTGCCCGGCGGACCGAGAGCGACCTCGACGACCATCTGGTCCCGATCATCAGCAAGGGAGTGCGGGGCTCGATCTGGGCGATTGCCCTCATCACGGCCATGCACAATGCCGGGATCCAGGTCCTGTCGGTCCTGGCCGGATTGGGCATCGGCGGCCTGGCCTTTGCCCTGGCGGCCCAGGACAGTGTGGCGAACTTCTTCGGCAGCATCGCCATCTTCCTGGACAAGCCCTTCCGGGTCGGTCAGCGCATCCAGGTCCAGGGTTATGACGGCGTGGTGACCGCGGTGGGCCTGCGCAGCACGAAGATCCGCACGCGGTACGAAGGCCGCATCGTTTCGATCCCGAACCAGTCGATCGCCCGCTCGGATATCGTCAACGTCGAGACCGAGAACGGCCGCCAGATCTTCGCCGTGTACCGGCTGACGCCGGAGATGGACGAGGCGCAGATCGTGAAGGCCATGGAGGTTCTCCGCCAGATCGCCGCGGACGACCCGGACACCCAGGAAAGAGTCGTGACCGGGTTCTTCGCCATCACCGAGTACTCACGGGACATCATGCTCCTGTACTGGATCAAGCCCGACGCCTCCAATCTCCGGACGCGCACGCGGATCAACCTGGAAATCGTCCGCCAGTTCCAGGAGCACGGCCTCCACCTGGTCAAGGCCAACCCGGTGCACACCAAGTGGGATAAAGTGGACCTTGTGTAAAGCCTAGTCGGCGTTTGCTTTCTTCCGGGGGTGCCCGACGACCACATTGGGAGGCGATGGATGATGGATGATTGACTGGAGTTTTGCAAAATGGGGAGTTGGGCCTACTTGAGAAAGAAAGAAATCGGGAAGCGGCCCGGGGCCCGTTTGCGGCCGCCCGCGCCGGCGGGGCCGGCCGCGGATTCTTCTCGGACACCGCTGGCGCGGTGTCCGAGAAGAATAATAGGCCCAACTCCCCATTTTGCAAGACTCCAGATTGACAACTGATGAAGCAGTCCGAGCTCCTCTTCAATAATCGATGATCCATTATCCATAATCAATTCTCTGGAATATCCTCTTCTCACGCGCGGAACTCGAGGGTGTGCCTGGATTCCGCTCTCGTGGCGAGCACGCGGACCGCGGCGGTCGCCGTGTGCTTGCCCGGGGTCGGATTGGCGATAGGGTGGTAGTGGTAGTAGTCCTGAAAGGCTCCCTGCTTGCCTTGGGGTGAGGCCACCATCGCGGGGACCTTCTGACCGTCCACGATCAGGTCGAGCAGCTCCACCCGCGGCGTCTTCGGGAGACCCTGGGCGGTGTTGTCCCAGCGGCAGCGGACGCGGATCGTCACGCCCCGCTCGGGCCGGGCCTTTTCCCACGGGTCGTCGGGGGTCACCGCTACCACCGACGCGAGGGGCAACTCCAGCGCGGTCTCGCCCCACCAGCGCCACTGCGACTCGCGGTTGCGGACGAATTCCAGCACCTCGGGCGGGCCGCCGTGCATCCAGGTCTTGCCGCCGCTGACCGCATCGTGCCGGACCGCGACGACCCAGTTGTTCTTGAGGGCCGTCAGCCAGCCCTCCCACGTGGGCTCGGTCGCCAGGAACAACGTGCGGAAGCCGGTCAGTTGGTCGAGCCACCACCAGGACTCGCCGCCGTGGGCGTCCTGAAGGGCGACGTAGGGGATCTGCTGCCAGTAGTTCTTCAGGAAGGGCTCGCTGTTGGTGAAATCGGGGTTGCCGAAGTGGAACGTGCTGAGGGCCGCGTAGCCGCCGCGCTGGAGCGAGTCGTCGAGGTACAGCCGCGTCAGCTCCTGGTTCTCGCCGAACTGCCAGATAAGCTGGCCGCCGGCCTTTTGCAGCGGCGCCAGCCTCCTCTGGCGGAAGTCCTCCCACGACACCGCCTCCTTGCCGGCCAGCGCGGCGCCGAAGTCCACGCCGGCCGGGGCGATGATATCGCTCGTATGACTGTACGTCCCCAGGCCGGCGACAGTGACGTACGTGCCGTACTCTTCGTTGGCGACGAAGAACTTCACCGGGACCTTGCGCGCATCGGCGATGCTCTGAGCCTGGGCGATCCAGCCGGCGGGTGCGTTCTTGGCGCCCCAGCGATCGATGCGCAGCGCCCGGGCGATCTCCACGGCCTCGGCACAACTGCCGTTGCCGTGGGCCTGGATCTGGATGGTGAAGATCTTGAGATCCTTGGGCAGGGGCTGCGGGCGAGTCGGCCGTGCGCGCGGCGCGCGGGCGGTGGCGATCCGGTCCAGCGCATCGAGGGCCTGCAGCGCGTCCAAGGCCCGGTAGGTCGCCTCCGGATTGCTCGGCCAACCCGCCCGGTGAGCGAAACCGCCGTCGGGGTTGCGCAGCGAGAGCAAATACCGGATGCAGCGCTCCGGGTCTTCGGGTGCAGCGTCGAAGTGCTTGAGAATGCGCACGGCGGCCCAGGTGTACACGACATCGACCACCTCCGCGAACGGGGGCTCCGGCTGCCAGGTGAATCCGGTGCCGGGCCGCTGGCATTGGCGGACCCACTCGATGGTCTGCTCCTTGAGCGGGTGCGGCCGGCCGGCGGCCTCCAGGGCCTGGAGCGCCCACCAGGTGTTCATCACGTGGCCGTCGCCGCCGTCGGAGGTGGGCGTATTGTTGAAGCTGCCGTTCGGCCGCCGCCGGGCTTCGAGGTACTCGACAAAGGCCGGCGCGATGCCCGAGAGGGGGAGGCCGGCCAGGTGCTGACTGAGAAAGGCCATCACCTCCATCTGCAGGACGGGATACCGGTCTTTCTCATAGGCCGCCGGGTACACCGAGGGCTTGGCCCACTTGCGGACCTGCTCCCGGAAAGAGCCGACCTCCCGATCCAGCCACAGCAGACTCTGAATCTGCTGGAACTCGAATACCGGCAGGTCCCGCTCGAGCTTCTTGATGGCGAAGGGATGGCACGTCCGCAGAAACTCCACGAGGCCGGTCTTGTCCGGCGGATCGCGGTCCAACAGATGATAGCACCCCACCGCGGCGAAGCTGGGCGTCAGGTGCGACTGCGCCTGGTCTTCCCACGCGTACCCTCCATCCGGCCGCCGCAGGCTCTCCAGGTACTTGCATACCTCCTCCACCCACGCGCGGGACCCGCGGTCGCCGGCTCCCGCCCCGGACGGTCCGGTCACCACGGCCAGCGACGCCGCCCCTAAGGCCGCCCTCAGAAAATCCCGCCGCTGCATGCCGCTATCGGTTTGGTCGTGCTGGACAGGTCGATTCGGTGCTGTCATTCTGGTCTTCCTTGACTATTGACTCCAGATCTGGATTCGTGCTTGAAGGCCGCAACAAGAGCAGTTCCTCGGGAGACCTCGATCAGGGCCTGGAGGTTCGGCTCTCTCATGCTGCGATCTCGATGCCCTCGCGGCGGACATTCCGGGCGAACGCGGAAGCCGACAAGGGACCCTGTTCAAACGCCTCCTGGCTCACGATGACCACCGAGATGACGTACCCTTCTTCCAGGCTCAGCTCCCAGGCTCGGTCCAGGATCTGGCGTTTGGCCCTTGGGGTCACTTTCCGCAATACGACCAGCAGATCGAGATCCGATCCCGGCTCGGCGTTCCCTCGGACACGCGAGCCGTAGGCGTAGAGCCGAACGATCCCCATATCCGGGGCCAGCCCGTCGATGAGTGCTCTGGCCAGTTCGCGAATGTGCTCGACCATGGCGTCATCCTCTGTGATGAAACCCCATTGACTACAATGAGCCCGAGTATACGTGGGCATGATGGGCCTGTCAACGTAAGGTCCGCAACCCGCCAGGGCGAACGCACAGGTAAGGATGGTGCGCGATATGCACCCCGCAAGTGGGGGACCGTGTGTTGGTTGTAGGCGCCCACCGCTCCCTCTTCTCCTGCACCTCCGTGTCCGTGCGGGCGTATTGATATTGAGGGTTGTTGTGCGAGGCTCGACGGGGCGAGGGCGTCGAGTTTCGACGATTTGGTATTGAGGACATGGATACATTCTGCGGGAGCAAGCCATGAAGACGAGTCATGTAAAACCCATTCCGGAAGGCTATCGCACGATCACGCCGGTTCTGACGGTGCGCGATGCCGCCCAGGTGATCGAGTTCTACAAAGAAGCGTTCGGTGCCGAGGAGCGGTACCGGATGATGACCCCGGACGGCAAGTGGGTGGCCCATGCGGAGCTGAAGATCGGCGATTCGATCTTCATGCTGTCCGACGAGATGCCGGGGATGGAATCCAGTTCGCCCGCGTCGCTGGGCGGAACGTCGGTCTGGTTCTTCGTGTATGTCGAGGACGTGGACGCCGCCTTCGAGCGGGCCGTCGCCGCGGGGGCCACGGTCAAGATGCCGGTGCAGGACATGTTCTGGGGCGATCGGACGGGCGAGGTGGCCGATCCTGCCGGCCATCGCTGGACGCTGGCGACGCACATCGAGGACCTCAGTCCGGAAGAGACCGCCGCCCGCGGCCGCGAATTCTTCGAGAAGATGATGCAGGGGGCCGAGTCGGTCTAGTCCCGCGTTTCGCAAGTCCTGAGAGAGAGTAGAGATTGCTTCGTCGCTGAAGCTCCTCGCAATGACATACTGGGGCGCCCGATGTCATTGCGAGCGAAGCTCGCCGAGCGCGGCAATCATGTCATTGCGAGGCCCGACGCGCAGCGGCGCTTCGCGCCGAGGGCGACGAAGCGACCTTCCTATCGTCCCCGAACTTGGGAAACGCAGTCCGAGAGTCCCAGATCCGGGTGGCATCGCCAAGGCCTCGGGCCTTGACGATGGCTCTGATGGGTCTGTGCGACACGCCATGAACAAGGCCAAGATGGCTTTGCGATGCGAGGTTCTGTGCCTTCGCCAAGCGGACCGGCCAGGGCAATTGCCTGTGAGTACGGACTTTCCGTTTGGAGTTCCGCCTTTAGGCGGGTCCAGACCGCGCAGCGGCTCAAGACTTTGCAGGCCTGAAAGGCAGGGCTGTTTAGACCCGCGTAAACGCGGAACTCCAAACGGCCCCGTCGCCGAACCTGCGATTACCTTGGGCGGACCGGCACGGCGGTTGCCAAACCCGTCGGCGCGGGCTATGATGGAGGCAATGGCGAAAAAGAGCACAAAAGAAAGTCAGACGCCGGCGGCGGTCAACAAGAAGGCGTACCACGACTACGAGCTGGTCGAGAAGTATGAGGCCGGGCTGGAGCTGCGGGGCAGCGAGGTCAAGTCGCTGCGGGCGGCGGCGGCCGATCTGACCGGCTCGTATGCCCGGATCCAGGAGGGCGAATGCTGGCTCGTGGGGGCCAAGATCGCCGCCTATCAGCAGGCCGGCAATACCGGCCACGACCCGGCCCGGCGGAGAAAGCTCCTGCTGCACAAGGCCGAGCTGCACCGCATTCAGGTCAAACTCGACCAGCGCGGCTATACGCTCGTGCCCCTGCGGCTGTATTTCACCGCCAAGGGGATCGCCAAGATCGAGCTGGCCCTGGCCCAGGGCAAGCGCCAGTACGACAAGCGCCGGACGATCACCGAGCGGGCCCAGAAACGCGACATCGACCGGAACATGAAGAAGTATCGTAAGTAGACCCACAGGTGGATGGGAGTTGAGGAATTCAGTATGGAAACGAGGCCTGTATCTCAAGGAAGCACGTCTCGAGCGCATCAGAACCGTCTGTTTGACGGCTTGCCGCCGGAAAAGCCCTCGCGAAAGCACATTGCTTTCGGCTGGTATGGAGGCAAGTACAGCCACCTGGATTGGCTCTTGCCACTTCTTCCAGAGTGCCATCACTACTGTGAGCCGTTCGGCGGATCAGCGGCGGTCTTGCTCAACAGGCTGCCGTCTCCCGTAGAGACCTATAACGACCTCGATGGCGAGGTGGTTAATTTCTTCCGCATGTTGCGAGATCACAAAGACGAGTTGCTCTATCAGATCGGAATGACACCTTTTTCCAGA
Organism: Planctomycetota bacterium; assembly: GCA_016872975.1. Taxonomy (GTDB): domain Bacteria; phylum Planctomycetota; class Phycisphaerae; order Sedimentisphaerales; family Anaerobacaceae; genus PLanc-01. The sequence continues at coordinate 2,003 of VGYL01000196.1, read as the reverse complement.
GAGGAGTTTCTCAAAGCTATCGAGACAAATGGCAAAGGGGCAAACCATCTGTCCGAATTGGAGCGCGCGCGCCGATTCTTCATCCGGGCTCGTCAGGTCCGGACGGGGCTCGCCCAAACCGCGTCCGTCGGAAGGTGGGCCAATTGTCTGAACACCAGCCGCGCCGGAATGGCGGGAGCTGTCTCGCGCTGGCTCGGCAGCGTGGAGGGATTGGAGTCTCTGGCCGCCCGGCTCCTGCGCGTCCAGATTGAGCACGACACAGCCTTGAACGTGATCAAGCGATACGACAGCCCTGATACGCTCTTCTATTGTGATCCCCCCTATCCGCACGAATCCCGGGGAGATGCCAAGGCCTATTCCTTCGAGATGACTGACCAAGAACACGTGCAGTTGAGCCGCGTGCTTCACCAGGCAAAGGGGAAAGTGGCGGTTTCGGGCTATCGGTGCGATCTGATGTGCGAGCTCTATTCGGACTGGCAGATGCACCTCGACAAACCTAAGAAGGCCATGTCCATCAAGAAGGAACGGCAGGAAGTCCTTTGGACCAATCATTGAGCTACGATGACAGAAAAAGAGACTACGTTTGTTGAGCAATGCAAAGAGTTTCTTCGATCAGAGTGGGAGGTCGTTGTTGCCAGCCTGGAGGCAGGCGTATTTTGTGACCCCCTACTGCCGGAGAACGAGGCCCTGCGAGACCACATCGTGGCCTGCTTGACGAGCCAGACAAAGTCGTATCGGTACGTCCTCCCCACACAGGTTCTATGCAAATGCGTGGATCCGTCCGTGGACAGTCATTCTCTCCAAGCCGGTTATGATCAGCCGGGGGCATTTGACGCACGCACGATTGCCCACAAGGTAATCGTGCCCTTCGACCAGGAGAGTCATCGGGTCCTCGGAGGCTCGCCAGAACCGTACGTGAACAATCCGCTTCGCTGCCCCGCTGTCACAGCGCGATATCGCACTCAGCAAAAGAATAGGGAGGATTGGGATCGTTTGATCGCGGTGCTCGACGTCGTGGAAGAAGCGGGTACAGAGGAACTCACAAGGAACGTCTTCGACCAGATTCTCGCGGAAATATACAGACTGCTGGCGGGCGTACGTGTTGCATATCCTACTCCTAACCGCATCAGTCTGGCTCAAACGATGGATATGGTGAAGGAGTTCACTGGTGCACGCTCTGGAGGAGACCGGGCGGAAGCGGTATGCACTGCCTTGTTCCGGGCTATCGCCTGCGAATTCGGATTGTTCGATGAAATTCTCCGCCAGAAGGTCAACGTCGCTGACAGCACGTCCGGCATGGGAGCAGACGTCGAGTGTCGCCTCCATGGGGTCGTCGTCCTTCTGGTAGAGGTCAAAGATCGCGCACTGACGATGACTCAGCTTGATAGCAAGCTGGATGGGGCAAGAGCAAGGAGAATATCCGAGATTCTGTTCCTGGTGGAGCAGGGTATCTCACGCGAAGATCGCCCGGAGGTGCAAGAACGGATCAAGAACGAATTTGGCAGCGGCCAGAATGCATACGTCTCAAGTTTCGAGGACTTTTCTCGTGGCGTATTGATCCTGCTTGGGGAGAAAGGGCGGGTGCGGTTCTTGTCTTTTGTCGGCGAAGAGTTGGAAAGAGCGGGATCGGACATAACGCATAGACGTGCGTGGGCGCAATTGCTGAAGTCAACATAGACGCATGGTGTCGGATCGAAGCCGAGGATAGGAGCGTTCAAGTATGGCGAAGGAAGAGGAACCGAAGAAGATCATCATCGACGAGGACTGGAAGCACGAGGCGCAGCGGGAGAAGGAGGTCCTGGCGGCCAAGGAGGCTGAAGAGAAGGAGAAAGAGGCCCAGGAGGATGCTCCTCGCGGCGGGCCGTTGCCGGAGGCGAGTCTGGCGGCGCTGGTCAGCATGTTGGCGACCCAGGCGCTCTTCGCCCTGGGGTTCCTGCAGATCAAGGGCGAGGAGCCGCGGGAACCGGACCTCGATCTGGCCCGGTACAATATCGAGCTGCTGG
>VGYL01000195.1 GCA_016872975.1 Planctomycetota bacterium | reverse complement strand
GGTTGTCGTAGTTCAGGTCGGGCTGATGGCCGTAGAACCGGTGCCAGTAGTACGCCCGCGCGACGGGGTCCCAGGCCCAGTTGGAACTCTCGGAGTCGGTGAAGATGATCCGGGCGTCCTGGTAGCGCTCCGTCGTGTCGCTCCAGACGTACAGGTCCCGCCAGACCGAGCCCGGCTTCGCCTGCCGGGAGCGCTGGAACCAGTGGTGCTGATTGGAGGTGTGGTTGATGACCAGCTCCGTGATCACGCGGATGCCGCGCTTGTGGGCCTCGCGCAGGAACCGGCGGAAATCCGCCAGGGTGCCGTAATCGGGGTGCACGTGGAAGTAGTCCGCGATGTCATAGCCGTCGTCGAGCAGCGGCGACGGATAGAAGGGCAACAGCCACAGGGCCGTCACCCCCAGTTCCTGGAGGTAGTCCAGTTTCTGGATCAGGCCCTCGAAATCCCCGATACCGTCGCCGTTGCTGTCGTAAAACGACTTGACGTGCAGCTCATAAATGACGGCGTCTTTGTACCAGAGCGCTTCACTGGATTGAATCTGCTGATCGGCCAAAACGCGGTTCACCTCTTTCTACTGGAGTTCTGCAAAATGGAAGTTGGGCCTACATGAAGTAATCAAAATCCACCTCGCGCCGCAGCCGCTTCTGCACCCGCAGGATGTGGGCGGGCATGACGTGAGGGTCCAACTCGATGTAATTCGTTTCCCCCTGCCAGATGTAGCGGTCGTCGGTCAGCAGATCGTGCGCCAGGAAGGGCCGGTGGGGATCGATCTGGAGTTTCTCCAGCGGCAGCCGCACCCAGCCGGATTGGCGATGATGCGGATCGAGGTTGACGATCATAATGGTGACGTTCGACCGGTCCGCGGTCGCCTTGGCGTAACAGAGCAGCGCCTCGTTGTCGATCGGGTACAGCTCGACGTTGCGCGTGCTCTGCAGCGAGGGGTTCCGGCGGCGGATCCGGTTGACTCTCTCGATAACCGGGCCCAGGTTGCCCCGGGCGTTGCGGTTCCACTGCTTGATCTCATACTTCTCGGAGTCGAGGTACTCCTCGCGGCCTTCCGGGGCCTCGGCGACGCACAACTCAAAGGCCGGCCCATAGATGCCGTAGCTGGCGGAGAGGGTGGCGGCCAGAACCAGGCGGATGATGAAGGCGGGCCGGCCGCCGTACTGGAGGTATTGCGGAAGAATGTCCGGCGTGTTCGGCCAGAAGCTCGGCCGCAGGTACTCGCCCACGTCCGTTTGCGCCAGCTCCTGGATGTACTGCTCCAACTCCCACTTGGTGTTGCGCCAGGTGAAGTAGGTATAGGACTGGTTGAAGCCGACCTTCGCGAGATGCGCCATCACCTTGGGCCGCGTGAAGGCCTCGGACAGAAAGAGCACCTCCGGGCAGTCCCGGCGCACCTCCTCGATCAGCCATTGCCAGAAACGGAACGGCTTGGTGTGCGGATTGTCCACGCGGAAGATGCGGATGCCCTGGTCGATCCAGAACCGCACGACGCTCTTGAGCTCCTCCCACAGCTCCCGCCAGTGGTCGCTCTCGAAATTCAACGGCAGGATATCCTCGTACTTCTTGGGCGGGTTTTCGGCGAATTGCACCGTCCCGTCCGGCCGCCAGCGGAACCACTCCGGATGCTCCGTCACGTACGGATGGTCGGGCGAGCACTGAAAGGCCAGGTCCAGCGCAACCTCCAGCCCGAGTTCGGCCGCCTTCCGGACGAAGTGTTGAAAGTCCTCGAACGAGCCCAACTCCGGATGAAGGGCTTTGTGGCCGCCGAGGGACGAGCCGATGGCCCAGGGGCTGCCGGGATCGCCCGCGGCGACCGTCCGGGAGTTGTTCCTGCCCTTGCGATGCGTCTGCCCGATGGGATGAATGGGCGGCAGATACAGCACGTCGAAACCCAGCGCCGCGATATCCGGCAAGATCCGCTCGGCATCCCGGAACGTGCCGTGCGCCCCGGGCGGACCGAACGAGCGGGGAAACAACTCATACCAGGCGCTGAAAACCGCCTTGGGCCGGTCCACGAGGACGGCCAGCTCCAGGTGGTACGTCGTCGCCCCGGACCGGTCCGGGTGCTTCGCCATGATCTCCGTCAATTCCTGGCCCAGAGCGACGCGTGCCGCCGGCTCGATTCTGTCGGGCGACTCGAACAGCAGGGCCCAGTCTCTGAGCCTCTGCGCCTCGGCCGGCGCGGCGCTGTCGGCGGCCTGGCGCAGAATGGGGGCGCCCGTCCTCAGCTCCAGCGCGATGTTCTGGCCCGCTTCCAGTTTCTTCCGCAGGTCGCTCTGCCAGGTTGCGAATCGATCCACCCAGGCCCGAGCGGTATAGAGATAATCGCCGAATTCGGTGGCTGGGAACGAGCCGGACCACTCGTCATTGACCTCATAGTCCATCATGCGGATGGTCCATTCGGCCTGCCCGCTTTTGCGATAGAGCAGCCCGACCCGGATCTGATCGTGTCCGTCGGCAAAGGCGTACGCCGTCACGGCGATCGTCTCACCCAGCGCCCGCTTGATGGGGAAGCGGCCGCCATCGACCTGGGGCCCGACGTAATCGATCGCAACACGGTTTCGTCCATCATCGTACATAGCTGACAACCACTACCCATACGGCAAGAGGGGTCAAAGGTCTGAGGGCTGTTGTACCGGCGATCTTCTACCGTATCGAGTCCTATAACTGCAATCGTAGTTAAGTTCGGGCGATCCAAAACCGATACCGTATAACAAAGCCAGAGTGGGGACAAGTCTCACCTTTGCGATTGGTGGCGGGGGCGAGCCGAGTCCTGTTTCGCTGCCTGACGCCTGAGAATGGGAAAAGCGTTCTCCATTGCCGAACTGGTCATTGTCGCCGCCATCATCGGAATTCTGGCGGCCATGGTCATGCCGCTTCTTCACAGCCACGCGCTGGAGGCCAGAGAAGCCGCCGTCCGGGAGAACTTGCAGCTTCTGCGCGGGGCGATCGAGTTGTACGCTGCCCGTCATGCGGGCACTGCTCCGGGATATGAAAGCAATCAGCCCGGCAGCGAGCCCACGGCCGCTCATTTTCGGCAGCAGACGACGGTGGAAGACCGGTGCCTGCTGCAGATTCCCGTGAACCCGTTCAACAAGTTGGATCGCGTCCGCATCATTCTCGATGGGGAGGCGTTTCCCACCGAAGCCACCGGTCAGAATGGATGGATCTACCAGCCGGCCACGAAGTATATCCGCGTCGATTGGCCCGGCCATGACAAACGCGGCATTCGGTATTTCGACTATTGAGCCCCGGCCGGAGGCAATCTCTCGCCTCGACCGGCGCATCCGCTTGTTCACGCCGCGAATCTCCTGTATATTCCCCTCTTTATCCTTATCTTTTTTAGCTGGAGTTCTGCAAAATGGGGAGTTGGGCCTACTTGAGAAAGAAAGAAATCGGGAAGCGGGCCGGGGCCCGTTTGCAGCCGCCCGCGCCGGCGGGGCCGGCGGCGGATTCTTCGCGGACACCGCTGGCGCGGTGTCCGAGAAGAATAATAGGCCCAACTCCCCATTTTGCAGAACTCCAGTTTTAATTCTTCGGGACACGAAACATGAGCCAAAGCACGGCACGGCCGACTCCCGACCGCAACATTTCGCGCTGGGTCTGCCTCTGGCGGATGCTCGTACCGAGCGCGACCGCCTTCTTTTCCGGCGGGTGCCTGATGATCCTGATTCTGGTCGCCTCCCGGCTGGTCGCCCGCAGCGTGGGATCGTCGCTCCACACGTGGACCTCGGTTCTCGGGGTGGTGTTCGCCGGGATCTCGCTGGGTAATTATCTCGGCGGGCGCCTGGCGGATCGGTACGACGCCCGCCGCGTGTTGGCGGTGTTGTTCGGGCTCTCTTCCGCCGCTTGTGTCGGGATTCTCGTATCGAACAACCTGGCGGACCAATGGTTGTGGCTGTGGCGGCTGAGTTGGCCCGGCCACGTGTTCCTTCATGTGCTGCTCGTCTTTTTCCCGCCCTCGACCTTGCTGGGAGCGGTCAGTCCGGTCGTCGCCAGGATGGCGGTCGATCGGGGACCGGCGACCGGTCGCGCGATCGGCAGCATCTATGCCTGGGGGGCGGTCGGCGCCGTCGTGGGGACGTTTCTGGCCGGGTTCTTCCTGATCGTCGCCTTCGGTCATGCGGCCATCATCTGGTTCCTCGGCGTTACGCTGCTGATCCTGGCGATCCTGTACTGGGTAAGCTGCTGGGCGATGTATCTGTGGGCGATGGTGTTCCTGGCGCTGCTGACCATGGGAATGGCCGGCGAGCCGTGGGCGCAGGAGGCGGGAACCGCGGCGCTGCTGCGGCCGCCGCCCGATCCGAACGTTCTCTATGCGGCCGAAACGCCGTACCGTCGGGTGACGATCCGGCAGATTTCCCCGCGGCCGGACCGACGGGTCTTTGTGCAGGACAACCGCGAGAGCGCCCGGATCGTGGCGACGGAGGCGACCCATCTGGCGTACTTCCACCTGAAGGTATACGCTGGGTTGACACGCGGTCTGATGGGCAACCGGGCAAATCCCGCGCTGCTCGTTCTGGGGGCAGGGGGGTATGCGTTCCCGCGCTACCTCAGGACCGTTTGGCCCGGCAGCCGGGTCGACGTGGTCGAGATCGATCCGGGGGCGACGCAGGCCGCCACGTATGCCTTCTCGCTCGACCGGGACGCGGCCCTTGAGGTCGTTCACGCGGATGCCCGCAACTACGTGGATCGAGCGGCTGCGGCCGGACGCAAAGGCACGGCTCCCAAGCGATACGATTTCCTCTATCAAAGTGCCCTGAGCGATTTCGCGGCGCCTTGGCCTGTGCTGACGAAGGAATTCCACGAACGGATCGTCGGCCTGCTCGCCGATGACGGCGTGTATATGGTCCACCTTCCGGATTCGTGCCGCAGCGGCCTGTTGCTCGGCGCGGTGGTGAATACCCTCCGGGGGACCTTTCCCCGCGTGTATGTGATTGTCGGTCCACCCGATCCTGCTTCGCCGCTCGATACGTCCGTGGTAGTCGCCGCCCGGCGTCCGCTCGATCCGCGGACGATTCTCGGCGAACAGAACAAGCATCTGCGGTTTGCGGTCCTCAGTGACGCGCAGATCGAGGATCTGACGAGCCGTTGCGGCCACATCATCCTGACGGATGACTATGCTCCGGTGGAGAATCTGCTCGCGCCGGCGCTGAGGCACCAGGCGGCCGGGATACTCGCCCGTCGTTATCTCGACGAGGCCCGGGCCCTGCACAACGCGCATCAGTATGAGCCGAGCATCCAACGGTATCATCAGGCCCTGGACACCGATCCTCTGCTGGCGGCCGAGGCCTATGAGCAGATCGGCCTCATCCACGTCGCCCGGGATCGGCGCGAAGAGGCGGCCCGGGCGTTTCGCCGCGCCCTGCAAGCTCACCATGAGGGCCGCAGCCGGCGCACGGACGTGGGATCCGTCCACATGCATTTGGGAAGACTGCTCGGGCGGTTGGACCGGATGAAAGAGGCGAAGGAGCAGTGGGCCCAGGCGGTCGAGGCGTTCCGCATCGAGCTGGAGGAGGACCCCACCGCGGTCCTCGCCTGGGAAGGGCTCGGCGATACCTGCGCGGCTCTGGGCGATTACCGAGGCGCGTCGGATGCCTTCGAGCAGGCGGCGGCCCGGGAGCCGCGCCATCCCTCCCACTACCGGAAACTGGCCCGGGCCCTGGAGCTTCAGCATCGCTATGATGAGGCGGTGGCGGTTGTGCGCCGGCACATCAAGCTCATGCAGGAGCAGGGCCGGCGGGACGTGGTCACGCAACTGAGCCAGTACATCGAGCTACTTCAGTACAAGAAGACCAAGCATCACAAGTCCTGAAGGCCGGACTTCTCGAACAGCAGGGGTCTGGTCTCCCCCTGGACGGGATCGGTCGACAGATCCGCTGAGACGCGATCCGCGGTGCGAGCGAGGTATCGGGGGAAGGTGGTCCACTGGGCCTGCCAGGCTCGACCCGTGGGAGCGACGGGTCCGACGAAGACATCCGTACTCGAGCCTTCCAGGACGCTGCCGCCCAAGTCCACCCGCACGTGGTCCATCGTGAGACGGATGGTGAGCTCGCGCGTGCGCGGGACATAGTGAACGGTCCATCTCCCGGGTGTAAAAACGGCTTGCTGACCGCTCCTCGTGGGCACCGTGGTGGTTTGGCCGGGGGTCACGCGCACCCGCCCGAAGCTGAGAATCGCCGCCGAGATGCGGCCGTCCGGCTCGAGCTGGAATTCCCAGCCCTCCTGCCGGTCCGTCCAGCGGCCCGCCAACGAGATGGGAAACGTGCCGCCTCCCTCGACGACCACGTCCACCGCCGCCGGATCGTTCGACGAAGCGTTGTGACACCCGCCCGCCAGCAGCAGCCACAAGCCGAACACCAAGGCCCACGGAGTGCCGTTTGATGGTTGATGGTTGATGGTTGATTTGGACGAGCCGCTTCTTACTTCAAACATCACACCTCTACGGCTGTAGACTGCCGCCGCAATCGCCCGGCACATTGGGCTTCAAGTAATACTCCATCAGGCGGTTGAGGTCCGTGACTCCGACGCGGTAGAAGCCGGTGGTGGCGTTCCCGTCCAGGTCCCGGGCGAAGTCCGCGCAGATCCCATTCTCGACACTGGCGATGCCGGGACCGAACGGCGGCTCCAGGACTTTCCACGCCTGCGTGAAGATCCTCAGGTCGTTCATGCCCACGAAGTGGAAGCCGCTCTTGGCGTCACCCTCTTTGAGGCCGTCGGCGTCGCCATGGCACTGTCGCGGAAACGTCCAGCACAGGGGCCTGCCGACCTTGACCCATTCCGCATAATCCTTATGCGTCGGCGGCAGTCCGTCGCTAAAGCTGGCGATCGCGATGCCGGTGGCTTCGGTCGTGTTGACGACCGCCGACTCGGCGTTCGTGAGCACGACGCCGCCGCGGAGCTGGTTGGGCTTGACGGTCAGTTTCGCCGGCTCGCTCAGGGTCAGCTTGAACAGCGTGCCCTGGGTGGGCGGGGCGTTCGGGGAGTTGTCATCCGGCGGATAGTACAAGGCGCCCATCTCGATGGTAATGCCTTTGGTGCCCAGACCCCCCAGCGCGCCGGGATCGCACGGATCGGCGACGGGGGTGTACCCGCTGATATCCCATTTGGCCACGTCGCCGGTATCGGGATCGACGCGGATGCAGCGGGCGAAATTGGCCGGGAAGATCCCGTAGCCGGGCTTTTCCTTCGTGCTTTCGCCCCGCATGAAATCGGAGATCCCCTGGATGACCCCCTTGTCCACGGTGATATCCAAGGCAAATGCCCGGACCTTCTCCCCGTCGGTCGCATATTTGATGGTCGCCGTCTTGCCGCTCGGCTCGACGATGATTCGTACGGCTGCCCAGGCCGGGGTGGTCCACAGAAGCGTCGCCAAGGCCAAGCTGAGCTTCTTCATCGTGCTGCCTTCCTTCCTTTTCTCTTCTTTTATTTGCACTTGCTCCTCCTTTTCTCGCCGAGAGGCGATTTCCTGTGTGCCTCCGGGTTCCGGGTACGGGTCCATAAATGGCATACAGCCAGTGTCAAACTACCAGAAACCCACAAAAAAATCAAGAAGAAAGGAAAAGGTACAAGGTCAAAAGGAAAAAGTAAGACCCCGCGCGCGGACGTTTGCCTTTTTCCTTTTGCCTTTTGCCTTTTTACTTTTTCCTTGCTTCTGGTATGGTGTCGCCATGCGTAATTTCCTTAGAGGACGCCTTCTGCCCGTCAGAATCTGCCTGCTCAGCAGCGTCTTGCTCCTGGTGCTCATAGGGATTCTGATGGTCTACGTCGTGGGCAACCCCCTGGACACGGCCCCGGAGACGAGTCCGGCGACCAATATGGCGAAATGGGCCGGCCACTGGCGGAAGCAGGCGGTATTCGCGGCCGCCGGCGTCCTTGGCTTTATCGGCGCGAACCTGGTGAACTACCGCCGGCTGGGGGCGATCAGCTATTGGCTGTACGCGGGCATCCTGGTGCTGCTGTTATTGCTGGTGACCAGCCGCTACGTGGTACCCCTGCCTTTCATCCCGGAGCGTAACGGCGCGCATTGCTGGATCCAGTTGGGCATCGGTTCCCTGGCCATTCAGCCGTCGGAGTTCTGCAAGCTCGCCCACGTCTTGGCTTTGGCCTGGTATCTGCGCTACCGCAGCAATTACCATCGCTTTCGAGCTCTCATCGGCCCGTTTGTCTTGACGTTGATCCCCATGGCGCTGATCCTGATCGAACCCGACCTCGGGACGGTGATGCTGATGATGCCGGTGTTGTTCATCATGCTGTTCATGGCTGGAGCGCGGGTCAAACACCTGCTGTTTGTCATTCTGTTGGCGGGGTTGGCCAGTCCCTTCCTGTGGCTCAACATGCAGGCGTACCAGCGGGCGCGGGTCAGTGCCGTATTCCTGCAAAGCAACTGGGTTCGGCAAAACGCCGCGCAGTCCCCGGCGCTCAGCAAGGTCCTGGTGGGCGGCAAGTTCAGCGAGAGGACATGGCAACGCACCTGGGGATGGCACATCACGCGCTCCAAGCTGGCCATCGCTTCCGGCGGGCTGACCGGCCAGGGATTCGGCCGCGGCGACTTCACCAAGTACAACTTCCTGCCGGAACGGCACAACGACTTCATCTTCTCGGTGATCGCGCATCAGACCGGATTCCTGGGATGTCTCGTCTTTCTCGGACTTTACGTCATTCTGGCGATCTGTGGGCTGGAGATCGCGGCGGACAACATCGATCCGTTTGCCCGGCTGCTGGCCGTGGGGATTGTCGCGATGATTATCGTACAGGTTCTGGTCAACGTGGGGATGACCCTGGGCCTGCTGCCCATCACGGGCCTGACGCTCCCGTTTGTCAGCTATGGAGGGTCAAGCCTGCTCGTCAGTATGATGGCAATCGGTCTGCTCAACAACATCGGCCGGTCCCGCCCGTTCACCGTTGCTCCCAAGAAACAGTAGTGGCCGCGAGGGATCCGTGATCAAGGGATTTCGCCAGATTGCCGTCCTGACCGTTCTCAGCAGGATTCTGGGGATGTTGCGCGACGTGGCGTTCGCCCATTTCTTCGGCGCCAGCGGCCTGATGGACGGCTGGGCCATCGCGTTCAAGATCCCCAACCTGGCGCGACGGCTCTTTGGGGAAGGGGCGGCGTCCTCGTCCCTGATTCCCGTCTACAGCGAGCAGTGGCAGCGCGACGCCCAAGAGGCCAACCGGCTGGCCTTGTCCGTCGTGACCGTCATTTTCGTGCTGCTGGCGGTCCTCACCGTGCTCGGCGAGGTGTTCATCTGGCTCTACTACAGCTTTTGGGCCGCCCATGAAAGCACACGGTTGAAACTGGTGCTCACGGGGGTGATGCTGCCGTACATGGTCATGATCTGCGTGGCAGCGATTCTGGGCGGCATTCTCAACGCCCATCGGCATTTTGCCGCTCCGGCCGTCGCCCCGGCGCTGCTGAATGTCTTCATGCTGGCCGCGCTGTTCGCGGGCGCCTGGACGCTGAGGATGTCCCAGTCCCGCCACATGCTCCTGATGGCGGGGGCGGTCCTGGTCGCCGGCGTGGCGCAGTTGGGTATCCAGTTC
>VGYL01000194.1 GCA_016872975.1 Planctomycetota bacterium | reverse complement strand
CCTTGCCGATGGCGGAGAGGCAAGACCATCGGCAAGCTCCGAAGACTCCGCTTGCCGCTGCCACCCACCCAGGCTGTTACCCGGTTCTGAACCAGGCCCCCGCCGGCAGGGGACATGGTACGTAAACCCAAGACTGTAAAGAGGATACAAGAGACGTACGCAAGGGAGACGACGAAGCCCCATAAGGAAAACCCTTGGTTGCTCTGCCTTTGGACCTTGGCCTGGAAATGGGGTCGGCCGGGGACCGGGGTCGGCCGGGACGTTCCTCTGCGCCGGGGGCGGGAATCACCGGCCCACGGGGGGACATTTTTGATAATTTTTCTTGACGCCGCGCGCGGGACACGTGTAAATTTGTCTTGATTTGGCTGGGGAGTGTGCCTTCATCCCTCAGAAGGGATACCCCCCGGCAAAATCACCGCATCACGTTTCTGTAGTACCGAGGGGACAAAGGAGCAGGACTGTGAGTAGAGGTAAGGTGAAGTGGTTCGATGCGAAGAAAGGGTTCGGTTTCATCACGCCGGACGACGGAGGCGAAGACCTGTTCGTGCACTTCTCCAACATTGAGGCCGACGGGTTCAAGTCGCTTCTGGAAGGGCAGCAAGTCGAGTACATTGTGGGTCAGGGGCGGAAAGGTCCCCAGGCAACCCAGGTCCGGCTCGGTTGAGTCGGGCTGTCTCTGACCACCCGGTCCAAGACTGAAGGTCCCGTCGCAAGATGGGACTTTTTCTTTTGGACCGCACGAACACGATCCGACACGCCCAGGTAGAAATCCCTTGGGCGAGCCACCTTTGGTTGGCATATTTTGGTTGTAGGTGAAGTTCAGTCACAAGAAGAAGGGCCAAGGGACCATAAAAATGCGAACGCAGCTTGTTTGTCTGGTAATTCTGCTGGCGGGTCTGATGGTGCATTCGTCCGGTTGCCTCGCGGTGGCGGCCGGGGCCGGGGCGGCCGGCACGGTGGCGTACATGCGGGGCGATCTGGAAGCCGACGAACCCTACGCGATCGACGCCGTCTACACGGCCGCCCGGGAGGCGATGAAGACGCTCCGGTTGTCGGTCATGGAGGGCAAGACCGAGAATGATGCCCTCGCGGCCGTCCTGGTGGCGCGGGATGCCGAAGACAAACGGATCACGATCCGCCTCAAGGCCTCTACGGAAGAGACCACGAAGATCTCCATCCGCATCGGGACCTTCGGCGATCAGGCGAAAGCCCAGAGGATCTACAACCGGATCCGGGAAAATCTCAAGACCGCCGCCCAGGCTTCTCCGACGCCGGAGCCGGCACCACCGGAGAAGCCTGCTCCACAGGCAGGGACGTGATCCCCGAATGGTCCGGCGCCAGGCCGCCTCAGCCGGCGGGTGTCTGCTGCCGGGAAGGAGCCTGGAGGGGGAGCGTGCGGCGGCAGCGGGGGCATTGGACCGTTGGGGCCCGGAACTCCGGCGGGACTTTGATCTTCAAGCCGCACGCGCAGGTCAGGAACACGAAGCCGTTGACCTTGCGCATGATGTCGCCGATCTGGTGGACCTGCGCCGGGAGCTTCTGCGGTTGCGTCCCCTCGGCCTGTGCCGAACGGAGAGGGACCGCCTCCGCCGTGAGGGCGGCGCCGGGAACGGGGTTCCGGGAATGGGTTACCGCCGTGAAGGCCTGCGCGTAGTCTTTGTAAGAGGCGCCCTGCGACATGCGGCGCAGGATGCGGACGCGCTCGGCGATGGGCGGATGCGTGCTCGTCCAGGCCGAGAGGTCCATCTTCCCGCGTTTCTTGAACGGGTTGACGATGTACATGGGGGCGGTGGCGTCGTTGGCGGTCGTCAACTGCGGGGCCGGATCGCCGGCGATCTTCTCCAGGGCGCTGGCCAGGCCTTCCGGATAGCGGGTCAAGCGGGCCGCGCCGGCGTCCGCCAGGTACTCGCGCCGGCGGGACACGGCGAAATAGAGCAGTTGCGCCATCAGCGGCGCCAGAATGGCGGCCACCAGGGCAATCACGACCATCACCAACTGGGCCTGCCCACCGCCCCGGCCTTGCGAGGAGTAGCGCCGGTGGGAGCGGGCCGAGCCGTGGAGCATGCCCCGCAGGAAGATCTGCGAGAGCAGGACGACCCCGCCGAGCATGACCCCGGCCAGCATGACGTAGAGGATATCGCGATGGAGAATGTGGCTGATCTCGTGGGCGACGACGCCCTGGAGCTCATCGCGATTGAGCCGGCCCAGCAGCCCGGCGGTGACGGCGAGCGAGGCGGATTGCGGGCTGCGGCCGGTGGCGAAGGCGTTCGGGGCCGGATCGTTGATGATGTAGATCTTGGGCATCGCCGGCAGGCCCGCCGCGATTTTCATTTCCTCCACGATGTTGAACAACTGCGGGTGCACCTCGTGGGTGACGGGCCGGGCGCCGCTGGCCGCCAGCAGGATCTGGTCTCCCGAGGAGAAGCTGACCAGCGTCAGCACCAGCCAGAGGACCGCCGCGACGCCTACGCCGATCAAGCCCCCCTCGGGGCCGAAAGCGGCCAGCCCGATAATCAGGCCCAGCACCAGCAGCACGGCCGCCATCAGGGTCATCAGCACCACGGAATCGCGTTTGTTCGCCCGGATGAGCTCCCACATCAGTCTCGTCTGACCTCGAAATCAACAGGTACGCGAAAAAAAAACACCTCCCCGGCGCACTCTACGAAGAGTTCGCCCCAACGGTTCCATCCTTCGACTCTCTCCGTCCGACAGATCGCCATGCCGGCCCCACTCGGGTGCGAGTCGCCGGCGCCCCTCTCAGAGCGTGCGTGAGAAGCCAGCCTTCTCTGGGTGGCATCGTCAAGCGGAGTCTGGGCTCCCAATCGCGATGTATCGCGATTGGGAACCCTCTTCGGAGCTTGGCGATGGCGGATTTCCCATGCGCCGGACCATCGCCAAGGCCTACCGGCCTTGACGATGCCGCCCTTTTTACACACCCTCTCAGGCGAAGCTGACCTTCGGGGCCTCGCGCTCGGCGGCCGTCTCGACCTCGAAGAAGTCGCGCTTCGTGAAGGCGAACATACCCGCCACGACGTTCGACGGGAACATCTGGATCCGGTTGTTGTAGAACAGGACCTGATCGTTGTAGTTCTGCCGGGCGAAGGCGATCTTGTTTTCCGTGCTCGTCAGCTCTTCCTGGAGCGCCAGGAAGTTCTGGTTCGCTTTCAGGTCGGGGTAGTTCTCCACGACCAGCATGAACCGGCTGAGCGCTTCGGCAAGCTGGCCTTCGGCGCGCGTGGCCTCGGAGACCGTCCGGGCCCCCATGGCCGCACTGCGGGCCTTCGTGATGGTCTCGAAGGTCTCCCGCTCGTGCTTCATGTAGCCCTTGGCGGTTTCGACCAGATTGGGGATCAGGTCGTGCCGGCGTTTCAACTGCACGTCGATCTGCGACCACCCGTTGTCCACCTGGTTGCGCAGGCGGACCAGCGAGTTGTAAATGCTGATCACGGCCACCACGATCAGCGCGAGGATGGCGAGAATCACGATCAGTGCGATCACGGCTCCGGACATGGGTTCTCCTTTCTGTCCGACGGACGGTCTCTACCTCAGGATGATTTCTTCTTCATCAGCAGCGCCACCACGAGGATCACAGCCGCCACGCCGATGAGGATCAGACTCCAGCTACTCATAACTCAGTCCCTTCCAAAAACGGTTCCTTCACTGACACGTCCGACGATGAACACGACGCGCTACGGATGCGCGGTTCCTTTCGTGAGCCAATCGTGATCGAAACAGGCAAAGGTAATCCGTTCATAGGGGTGCTTCTCGCCGGCCTCGAAGAGGCAGGCGGCGCGGCCGTCCGGCAGGACCGCCAGCGCGGAGTACGCCGCCGGGCCCTCCCAGAGCAGCCGGCGGACCGGCCAGGTCCGCCCTTCGTCGTAGCTCAGGCGGACGGTCATTTCCCGCCGCCGGCCGGGCTCGGCCTGGGCCGGGTTGGCAAAGAGCAGCCGGTCGCGGTCGTCCGGCGGCTGCACGGTATAACGCAGGAAGCTCGCCTGGCAGATGGGCTCGACCAGAGCCGGGTCATGCCGCACCGCCGACCAGGTCGCGCCGCCATCGGCGCTCGTGGCCAGGGCCCGTGTCGTCTTGCTGCGGTCATAGTTCCGCATGTTCAGCAGCAGGGTTCCGTCCCGCAGCTCCACCACCTGGCACTCGTTGACGGCCGGGCTGACCGCGCCGCCCAACTGCCAGCTTTGGCCGTGGTCGTCGCTGAAGAACACGTGCGAGTTGTAGCCGGACGGATCGCTCTCGGAGGGCTCCACGGAATGATCGCACGGGATCAGGAGTCGGCCTTTCCTGGGGCCTTGCGTCAGTTGGATGCCGACCCCGGGGCCGGTCGCGTACCACCGCCATTCGGGGCGTTTGACGGTCGCGGTGATCTCCCGCGGTTGGGCCCAGGTCCGGCTGTCGTCGTCGCTGTGCGTGACAAGAACCCGCCGCGTGTCCCGGCCGGTGTTCTTCTTGATCTGGCTTTCGTTGTCCAGGCCGTGATTCCAGGTCAGGGGCAGCCAGATAACCCCGGTGGTCTGATCGACCACGGGACAGGGATTCCCGCAGGTATTGGCGCCGTCGTCCCAGACCACCACGGGGGCGCTCCACGTCTTGCCCCCGTCCGTCGATCGTTTCACCAGCAGGTCGATGTCGCCCGTGTCGGAGCGGCTGTTCTTGCGGCCCTCGCAAAAGGCCAGCAGCGTTCCCTTGGGCGTGGCGAGCAGGGCGGGAATCCGATAGGTATGGTAGCCGCCGGTCCCGCTGACGTACACGTCGGTAACTGGCGGTCCGGCCGGGGCCGGCGGAACCGCTACGGCCGTGGCACAGACGGCCGGCAGGAGCATCGATAGGAGACCTCCGGCAATTTTCATGGCACTGACCCCTTGCCCGGCGCTTGTCCACCCTGGCCGAACATATCGGCCAACAGGGACCGAATTCGGCTGTCCGGATCGAATTCGCCGCGCTTCAGAATATCCTGCAACTCGCCTTTGTCAAACCACAGGCCGTCGGACCGGCGGCATTTGTCGATCCACAGGGGCGGCTCCGACGCGCCGACGACGATTTTTGTCATCTTCCTGCCGCAGATCGGACAGGCGCGCGGATGCTCGGCGGCGGGCGCCTCGCGGAACGAGTCCAGCAGACGCCGGGCGCGCACGGGATCGTCCAGGAGCAATTCCAGCTCGCCCGCGTCGAGCCAGATGCCGCCACAATGGACACAATGATCGATCTCGACATCCGCCAGCTCGAGAGTGATCATGGCGCTCTTGCATGTGGGACAGTTCATGCCAGGACTCCGGACTCTCTTACCGCCACAAGTTCCACCCTCTACCGGAATTCCGCACAACTCCAGTTTCTAGTATCGGCTCGTCGGCCGGGGTTTCGTGACCCTCAGCCCGCCGGGCACCGCCTGCGCCGGCGGCTATCGCTATAGACGCATCAGCCGTCCGGGTATTCAAGGCGATGTTCCGCCAGGAACATGGTAATCCGGGAATTTCCCCCGGTCAAGCGCATCCGGGGGAGGGCGCAGGGCGAACGCAAAGTCCCGAAAGTGAGTACCTGGACGGCGTCAACGGGTGGCAGCGGCAAGGCCGTAGGCTTTGCGCAGGCCTTGCCGATGGCGAGGGGCGAAACCATCGGCAAGCTCCGAAGAGGGTTCCCAATCGCGATACATCGCGATTGGGAGCCCAGACTCCGCTTGCCGCTGCCACCCGACCATGTTTTGCGACTTTGCGTTCGCCCTGGGGGGGGCGGAAGGCGGAAGATCTCGTCGGCCCCCGTCCGGCAGGGCCCCCGACAAAAAAAATTATCGCTTTCTATATTCTTTCATCTACATCGGCCCGGCCGGAATCGCCTTATTGGCAGAACATACCCTTCGGGGTGGCCTGTGGGTGCAGCGAAGGCGCGGAGAACAGGAGGGAGGCGTCTTCGCTTTTTCTTCCTCCGTCAATCCTTTGGGGGCTCCCGCCGGGGCCGCACGCCGCGATTCGCGATCCCAGGACCGATATTTGCGCTTGACGGGCCGGCGCCGCCGGTTTTAAGATAAGCGGCTTTGCAGGGCGCCTGCTGGAACAGGACCGTACCATGATTGTCGATTGTCACACACACGTTCGTTCCTTTGACGGGACCGAGAGCTCCGAGCACCTGGCGGCGGCCGAGACGGTGGACGCGTGTATCGTCCTGGCCACGCATGAGGGGCCACGCGACGAAGTCAATCGGAAAGTGGCTCAGTATGTCGGGCAGCATCGGGAGAAGATGACCGGATTCGCGGTGGTAGACCCCACGCAGGACCGGCTGACCGACAAGACCCTGACGTCCCTGACGGAAAAACAGGGATTCACCGGATTCGTCCTGTATTGTTCCCTCAACGGTTTTCACCCGGCACACAGTCATGCCTGGCGGTTCTATGAGGCGGCCCGCGAGCAGCGTCTGCCGGTCTTCTTCCACAACAGCAGCCACGATCTCGACGCCCGGGCGATCCTGGAATATGCGCAACCCTACCTGCTGGACGAGGTGGCCCGCGGTTTTCCCGAGATGAAGATCGTGATCGGGAACATGGGCGTTCCGTTTGTCGAGCAGACGCTGGGCATGCTCGCCAAGCATGAGAACGTCTTTGCGGACCTGACGATCCGTCCGAGCAAGGTCTGGCAGACGTACAACATGGTGGTCGCGGCCTACGAGCAGGGGGTCATGGACAAGCTGCTGTTCGGCAGCGGCTCGCCCCTGGGCGACGCCGGAGAGTGCATCGAGACCCTGCTGGGATTCAATATGCTGCTGGCCGACACGAAACTGCCGACCGTTCCGCGGGGCAGCATCCGCAACGTGATCGAGCGGGACTCCCTGGAACTTCTGGGCATCCGCCGTCCGGACGCAGGGTAGCGTGCTCGTAAGAGCATAAGATAGCGTCTGACGACGCCACTACGAACCAGGCCTTCCGCCCTTGAGGCGGCCACCTGGTACCGCGTTTCACAAGTACCGCGACTATGGGTGGTGGATTGCCGCGCTCGGCAAGCCTCGCTCACAATGACATAGGGCGCCCAAGTATGTCATTGCGAGGAGCTTCAGCGACGAAGCAATCTCTACTCCATGGTCTCAGGACGTGTGAAATGCCGTACTATACGTTTCTTCTTCGCCTTTGAGCGGATCGTCGAAAGAAAGAGAGAGAAGATGCTTCGACCCTGCACCTTCTCCCCTTCTTCATTTCTTCTCGTTCCCCTTCGACGGGTGGCAGCGGCAAGCGGAGTCTTCGGAGCTTGCCGATGGCGGATAGGCAAACCATCGGCCGCGACTATGGGTGAGGTTGCTTCGTCGCTGCGCTCCTCGCAATGACATGATTGCCGCGCTCGGCGAGCCTCGCTCGCAATGACATCGGGCGCCCAAGTATGTCATTGCGAGGAGCTTCAGCGACGAAGCAATCTTTCTTCTCGTTCCACTTCGGGGGTCTATTTGGGCTTGAAGCCCTGGACCCGGTCGCCGGTGTACTTCGCGCAGGCCTTCTCCAGATCGACGTCCGAGATGTTGGCCAGCGTGCACAGCCAGGCGAAGACGTCGGCAAACTCCTCCTCCGTGTTGGCCTTGTCCGTTCCGGACGCCAGCGCGGAGGCGAGTTCGCCGACCTCTTCCATGAACCACAGGAAGGTGCGCGGCACGCCGCGCGCCTCGTCCGTGGCCTTGTACCGGCGGGCGATCAAGTCCTGAAATTCACGGATTTCCATGCCGAGCGCACACCTTCTCCCCGGGGGCGAAAAAGCGGCCGTCTCCGCCTCGGGAAACGGCCGTCCAACGACACGGGCCGGCCGGCGGCTTACTTGCCCAGCAGGTTGGCCAGTTTCGTCTTCTGAAAGACGCCCTTGGCCTGCGCGATGGCCTTGTTGTACGTCTGCTCCGCCTTCATGCTGTACGGATCGTGGCCGGCCTGGTCGGACAGGTTCAACTCGCCGGTCAGAGGACCGTCCACCGCCTCGATCACCTCGAGCATGGTGATCTTGTTCGTGGGTTTCGCCAGCGAGAACCCGCCCCGTGGCCCGCGCTTGCTGCGCAGCACGTTGGCCCGGACCAGTTGCTGGAGGATCTTCAGCAGGTATTCCAGCGGAATGTCATATTCTTTGGAAACGTCCTGGGACAATACGACGCCATCGCCCTGATTCTTGGCGATATACCCCACGGCCAACAGTGCGTACCCGGTTGATCTACTGACTCTCATGGTATTCTCCTTACTAAGGAAACTCATCGATCGTACTACAGTGGCAGCGTCCAACGCCGGGCATCTTCCCGGAACCCCACAGGAGCCCATGGCCGGTGGGCCGACGCGACACGGTGCGGCACACCCCACAGCGATATCGGTATAAGTATCTACGGTTTGCTGCCAATGGCAACAGTTTTATCGACAAAAATGCCAAAAATTGTCAGGCGACCGGCAAAATTTGCGCCGGGGGCGTTCCGGCCCCGGCGGGCCGCCCGCTTTGCGTCCGCCCGGCGGGCGCAAAAGCTTGACAGGATGGGCCTTGCCCCGTAGGATACGTCGTTTTCCGTGAATCTCGTGTTGAGGTACCCGTTATGGCTGCGATTCAGCCGCGTATCAGTGTGGAATATGCCGACGATGCCACGATTATCGCTTTTACCGATGAGCGCATTCTCGAGGACGTCGATGTGCGTGCGTTGCGCGAGGCCGTGGAGTCCGTGGTGGAGCAGGCGCCCCGCATCCACCTGGTGCTGGACTTCCGTCATGTGCGCTTCCTGTCCTCCGCCGTTCTGGGCCTGCTGATCCGGATCAGCAAAAGGGTCTATGAGCAGGAAGGGGAGTTGCGGCTGTGCAATATTCACCCGGGCATCTACGAGGTTTTCAAGATCACGCGGCTGACCAATATATTTGAGATCTACGAGGACGTCGGCAGTGCCACGCAGAGCTTCTCGCCCCGGTCGTGAAGGGCGATCCGGCGGTGCGCGGCCCCGCAGAGCGTGGGCCGGGCGCAGGCGGCCCGCCAGGACCCGCGGTACCGCCGGCCGGCGTCTGGGTGTAGACGATAAGGTGTGGCATTATGGCGGCTGACATGCCGGTCCGACGTTCGGTGACGCTCGAAAGCATACCGTCCGCTCTGGGGCCTTCCTGCCGGGACATCCTGGCGGCGCTGGAGGCCCGGGGCTTCAGTCAGGACGACCTCTTCGCCGTGCACCTGGCGCTGGAGGAGGCCTTTCTCAACGCCGTCAAGCATGGCAACCGGATGGACCCGGCCAAGAAGGTGACGATCGACTACACGGTGGACCAGGAAAAGGTGGAAATCCGCATGACCGATGAGGGGCCGGGATTCGATCCCAGCCGGATTCCCGATCCGCGGGTCGGGCCGAACCTCTATCGCCCGGAGGGACGCGGCCTGCTGCTGATCCGCTCGTACATGCACACCGTGGAGTACAGCGCCCAGGGCAACAGCCTGCGCATGATCCGCTGCAAGAGCCCGCCGGCGGCCAAGAGCTGAAGTCCCGCCCGGCCGCGGCCCGTCGCATGGGCGCGAGCGCCTCATCGTTCTGCGCATCTCTGCCTTGCTGCCGCGGGTGGCATCGCCAAAGGTTCGGCCT
>VGYL01000193.1 GCA_016872975.1 Planctomycetota bacterium | reverse complement strand
TGCTTCAATTCCTCTGCACTTACCTGTTTACCGTCCATGACTTATTCTCCTTTCCAAAAAGGTTCATAAGTCACTGTAAACAAAGGAGTAACAGGGCGCCAGAAAAAAATCTCACACACGAGGCCAGCCTTCTCCGGGTGGCATCGTCAAGCGGAGTCTTCGGAGCTTGGCGATGGCGGATTTCCTGTGCGCCGAACCATCGCCATGACCTGCAAGAGCACTGGCACCAAGTCACGTCCGGCGGCTTGGCGTCGGCGCGGAATGGATCACCCGGCGGACCGCGCGCCGCAGAGGCAGCGCGGGCTCTCGACTCAGCGCTCCAGACGAAAGACAAGGGAGCGGGCGAAAGGCGGCAGGGACAGCTTGCCCTCCCGGACTTGGCCCGGTGACCACGTGTCGGCCCAGGGATCGTAGACGCGGACCGTGGCGACCTGCTTCGAGACCGTGTCCGGCGGCAGCACGAGGGATTCGTCCTTCAGGACCTCGGGAGCCTTCCCTTCGGCCAGCTCGGATTTCCAGGTGTTCTGACTGTCCCGGCACCACGCGATGAGGGTCCGCTGACCGGCCAGGGCGTACACCCGCAGCCGCGGATGCTCGATGCGGACCGGGCGGAACCGCTCGGCGGGCGGATCGAGGTCCTTCACCGCCTGGGCGAACCGGCCAAACTGGTGCCACAGGTCGTTCTTCGCCACGTAGTGGTCCCAGTGCCAGCACTGCCCCGCCCCGGCCGCTCCGGCGAAGAACGGCGCGAACAGGACATCGTGCAGGATGACGCCGGCCTTGTCCTTCTCGTAGAGCTTGAAGGGACCGCTGTGGCCCGGCTCGACCGCCCCGCTCTCGGCCAGCAGGACCGGCTGGCCCGTATCGAAGCCGAGCAGGACCTGCACGGCGTCCGCGGCCAGCACGTCCACCGGGCCGTGACAGACTTCCAGCTTCGCCCCCAGGTCCAGGTAGCGGTGCACCTGGGCCACATCGTTGCCCGGAATCAGGCACAGGGACCGGTACAGCTCGACCTTGCGCTCGTGGTCGAAACTGCCCTGGCTCTGGGTGGCGAGGTTCCGGGGGAACCGCTGGTGCAAAGCGGCGAGCATCTCCCGCGTCCACTCCCGCGCCACGCCGGTGCCTTCCCGCCACGTCTCGGCCGTGTACAACTGCTGCACCGCGTCGAACTCGTTCCACAGCTCCCACGCGAAGATAATCGGATCGTCGCCGTAGCGTTTCGCATACCAGGCGATCTTCGCTTTGAACTGCTCGCGCGAGGCGGGATTGGCGAAGAAGTCCACAATATCTTTGGCGGGTCCGCCCTGGGACACATGGTGGATCGGCTTGCCCGCCCAGCTCTGGCGGCCCTCGCCCAAGTGCCGGAAGTGTTCCAGGGTCATCTTCACGCGGATGTCGTACTTGCGGGCCAGCGCCAGCACCGCGTCGATCCGCTGGGCCTTCTCCCGGTCATACACGCCGCTCTTGCTGTGCTCGATGTCGAAGAAGGGGTTGCTCAGCCACAGCCGGATGAAGCTGCCGCCGTTGTCCGAGAGCCGGCGCATCCAGTCTTCGAACTGCGCCAGGGCCGCCTTCTCATCCCGGCCGGACGGCGCGATCATATTGAGCCCAATCGGAATGTACGGCTGTCCGTTGGATAGCTCGAAATACCGGCTGTCGCGCGGACTGACGCGGACATACGACCGCTCCGACCGAGCCTCCGCGGCAATCCCGGCGGTCCCGCAAATACCCCAGAAACACAGCGACGCAACGAGGGACAAGCGGCTCAGCATGGCAAACCTCTGAATGCCTGGGAACGTTCGTGACACTACCATGACGGCATACTACCAGGAACCCGCAGCCCCGTCGAGCCTTCTGCGGGCCAAGGGGTCAGTCCTCGGATTTCAGTATGAGGGTCTTCCGCTCTCGGAGACGTGGGCTCGTGGCGTCCTCGACGCTGCAGATGTAGCCGGAGATATGCGCCGGAGGGTCGCCGTTGAGCCGTGTCATCCGCGAAGATCGTTTCTTGCCAATTCCCGCAACTGACAAACGGTAGACCCCGCCGCCATATTCAATGCGCGGTTGTCTGAGCATGTCTCGAATTTGCCGGAACGATCACCCACGGCCAAATCCTATTTCCGAGGACTGACCCCTTTCCCCATCCCAACTCATCGCAGATCAGCAGATCCACCCGGTCGAGCTGGCTCAAGATGGTTCGCCACTCCTTTCTTGTACGGCTCTTTCACCCGGTACTCTCTGCCGGCTTTGACCGGCGCTTTCCGACTGTACACAATATCCCTCAAACATATCCAGTCTCCAGTATCCAAGTCGGGCGCGGACGCCCAACCCACGAAGAGTAGACCCCCGATCCTATTCATCGTCCCCCATGGGCACGCGGACGCAGTTGACGGTATGCGTCTTGCCCGTCTTCGCGGAGAGCGCCGCGGCTTGGGCCTCCGCCTCGGCTTTCGCGGGGTAAGGGAAGGAGGCAACCTCCTTGGAATTCGCATCCACGACGCTCCAAACGAACTTCATCCGCTTCGGTTTGGACGCGGTCTTTCTGGAGCCGGACGCCTTGCGCACCGCGGTTTTCGGTTCCTTTTCCTCGGCCTTGATCGAAGCCTCCTCGGCCATCCGTTCCATTCGTTGCCTATTCGACAGTCGCCGTGCCATGGGATCATCCATTTCTCAGGCTCGCCTGATAGAACATCCTGGGTACCGATACTGCACGCCGGACTTTACCAGATATCCCGGGGCCGTGCAAGTCGTTTTGACCGCTTCGGGAAGCCAGCCCGCACCAGCCGGCGAAGGGCAAGCGGAGGAAGACTGGAATACAGGCTCTGGCGTCAGAGTTCTCTTGCCAGCCATCCAACGATGGGCCGGAAAGGGAAGACTGGAAGAGTGGAATAGTGAGGGAACCGGGGTGCCCCATCCCCAACGTTCCGTCCTTCCTCCCCAGGGGTTCGGCCCCTGAACCGCCTCTTTTCTTCAGCGACCCGGTAGGAAGCCAAGGAAGGGATGGAGCCACAGATTTCCCAGCCCGGCCTGCGGCCGGAACCAAAAGGGGTAGAAAAGAAGATGGCAGAAAGGAAGATGAGGAGAGCCGAAGGAGGTCTCGTTTTCGGCCGGATCCATCTTCTTTTCTGTCATTTTCCTTTCTGTGTCGAGACGGAGACGGGAGTCACGTGACGTCCGGGGCGTCTTGCTGATTTCGGCTCCGCGCGATTCCGCTGATCAGCGAAGTCAGAAGTTCTGTTTGATTTTCGATTTCTGTGGAACATACGCTTTGCGAGAAGCGTCTTCTTGCAGGGGCAGGTCCCTGTGCCTGCCTCGGCGGCGGGAGCCGCCGCCCGTGACGGTTTTTCCACGGCGAGTCACGCTCATGATCCGAATCCGGCTTGCGCGTCACAAGGATCATGTCTCGCGCCAAGACGCCAAGAGCGCCAAGGGGAAGGGAGTTTTCAAGTTCGAAGTGTCGAGCCGGATAATTCGCAACAGTCACCGGGAAAGGATGAACCGATAGAAGTTGTGCATCGTCTGGATTCTTGGTACAAGGGGACCCGGCGCCGTTTGAGGACGACATGGTCCACGAATCGGCGAAACACGCGCTGGCCCAGCGCCGCAAGTACGCCGCCTGGCTGGATGCCGACGACGCGGTGGTCGCGGCCAACGCCATGCTCCTGATCGTCGGGCGGGCCCTGAACATGCTCAAGAGCCAGATCGAGGCACAAGGCAAGTCCTTCGAAGAGACTGGCGGCTTCCACGAGCGGCTGACGGCCAAGCGCCTTGAGGCGCGGGAAAAGGACCAGCCCCCGGCGCCGGAGTGCCCGTCGTGCGGCAAGCCCATGCGCCGGCGCAACTCCGCGAAAGGGCCGTTCTGGGGCTGTTCCGGCTTCCCGGAGTGTAAAGGAAGCCGGCCGATGGGAGGGGGACGAGATGGGCGGGATGGACCTTATTGACCTTGTTGACCTTATTGACTTTGCGGTCAATGAGGTCAACAAGGTCAGTAAGGTCAATGGGGTCAATCGGGTCCCGAAGAGGGAGTCGACTGCCAGAAGCGGGATTCCGTTGAACCGGCGGGGTGGGGGCCGTATAATCCGGGCTTCTGTGGGCGACGGCCCCCCTGTTGGGCGGGGCCGGGCCCGGGTTGGGCTTTGGAAGGATTGACGATGGCAAAGAATGAGAAGGTCGTGCTGGCGTACAGCGGGGGGTTGGATACGAGTGTGATTCTGCCGTGGTTGAAGGAGACCTACGGATACGATGTCATCGCCTTCGCGGCCGAGCTGGGCCAGGGCGATGAGTTGGCGGGGATCAAGAAGAAGGCCCTGGAGAGCGGGGCGGTCAAGTGCGTGGTCAAGGACCTGCGCCGGGAGTTCGTCGAGGACTACCTCTGGCGGCTGCTGAAGGCCGGAGCGGTCTATGAGAACGGGTACCTGCTGGGCACCAGCATCGCCCGGCCGCTGATCGCCAAGCACCAGGTCGAGGTCGCCCACGCGGAGAAGGCGACCGGCGTCGCGCACGGGGCGACCGGCAAGGGCAACGACCAGGTGCGGTTCGAGCTGACCTACATGGCGCTCGATCCGGCGCTCAAGATCATCGCGCCGTGGAAGGACCCGAAGTTCACGCTGACCTCGCGCGAGGCCGCGGTGGACTACGCCCGCAAGCACAAGATCCCCATCGAGCAGAGCAAGAAGAAGATCTACTCGCGGGACCGCAACCTGTGGCACATCAGCCACGAGGGGGCGGACCTCGAAGACCCGGCCAACGAGCCAAAGGACGATCTGTACGTGATCTCGAACCCGGTGTCCAAGGCCCCGAACCGGCCCGATTATGTGACGATCGGGTTCCATGAGGGCGTGCCGGTGAAGCTGGACGGCCGGCTGACGAACCCGGTGCGGCTGGTCGAGGTCCTCAACGAGATCGGCGGCAAGCACGCGGTGGGCCAGGTGGATCTCGTGGAGAACCGCCTGGTCGGCATGAAGTCGCGGGGCGTCTACGAGACCCCGGGCGGGGCGATCCTGATGGCGGCCCACAGTGCCCTGGAGACCCTGACGCTGGAGCGCGAGACCATGCACTACAAGCAGCAGGTCGCGCTGAAGTATGCGGAGCTGGTGTATTATGGGCTCTGGTTCAGTCCGCTGCGGGAGGCCCTGGATGCGTTCGTCGATATGACCCAGCGGAACGTGACCGGCGACGTCCGGCTCAAGCTCTTCAAGGGCCGCTGCACGCCGGCGGGGATCAAGAGTCCCAACAGCCTGTACCAGATGGACCTGGCCAGCTTCAAGATGGGCGCCGAGTACGACCAGGTGGACGCCAAGGGCTTCATTCGCCTGTTCGGTCTGCCGATGAAAGTAGCCGGGGCAGTCGGCCGCAGAGCACGATGATTTATGATTTATGAGTGATGATTTATGATTGAGGATTTACCGAAGGCGATATGTGCGTTAGGATGGGTGCCCGGTGAGCGCGGCCGTCGCTCAGAAGTCGCAGTTCAACTCATAATTCATAATTCATAAATCGTAAATTACAATGACTTCGCAGGAATGGATTCTGTGCGTTTGGGTTTTTGCGTTGGGTTGCTGCATCGGCAGCTTTCTCAACGTCGTGACCTACCGGCTGCCCCGCGACAAATCCCTGGTGCGCCCGGGGTCTTCGTGCCCCCACTGCGGGCAGGCGATCCGGTTTTATGACAACATCCCGCTGGTGTCGTGGCTCGTGCTGCGGGCGAAGTGCCGTCAGTGCCGGGCGCCGATCTCGCCACGGTACTTCATCGTGGAGCTGTTGACGGGCGTGGTCTTTTTGGGTCTCTATCTTGCCTATTTTCACACCCATGTCCGGCCGAGCCTACATATCAATGGCGCCTGGTTTGTCTATGTTCTCCATATTATCCTCCTTGCGGCCTTCGTGGCGGCCTCGGGAATCGATTTGGAGCTGTGGATCATTCCGCTGTCGTTGTGCTGGTTCGTGACGGCGGCAGGCATCCTGGGCTCGGCCCTCGGCGGGTACATCCTCGATCCGCAGGTGCTCAAGGATTATGCCATACTGCCGGTCGCCTCGCCCAAGACGGGGGCGCTGGCGCTGGGCGCCGCGGTGGGACTGGGGATGAGCTCGCTGTTGCTGCGGACGGGGATCCTCAAGAGGAGTTACGAATCTCCCGTCCCGGAGGGCCAGGGCCATCCCGTGGCCGAGGGCGCGGAGGGGGCGGTGAAGCTGCCGCTGGGCCCCGGGCCCTTCGAGGACCCGCAATTCAACCACCGGCTCGAGGCCCTGCGGGAGATCGTCTTCCTGCTGCCGATCGTCGGCGGGGCGGTGGCGGCCCAGGCGGTCCTGACCGTACCGGGGCCGGCGGGGCGGTGGTGGAGCGGCCTGCTCGCCTACCCGGCCGTCGCCGGGTCGCTGGGCAGCGCCTTCGGGTACTTCGTCGGCTGCGCCGTCGTGTGGGCGACCCGCGTCCTGGGCACGCTGGCGTTCGGCAAGGAGGCGATGGGGCTGGGCGATGTGCACCTGATGGGGGCCGCCGGGGCCGTGGTAGGTCCGATCATGGTGATAATTGCCTTCTTTATCGCGCCGTTCTTCGGCCTGGGTTGGGCACTCTTCCAAATGTTTTTCAAAAAAATTCGCCAGATTCCCTATGGTCCCTTCTTGTCAATCGCCGTGCTGGTGGTTATGATCTTTCACGATTGGATCCTTAACCGCGTGTCCTCGATGTTAGTGTTCTATCAGTGACGCGGCAGGGTAGGGTTTGCGTTTTGCAGGGAGGTACCGCATGCGATTCGTCAGAAAGTCCATCGTTCCCCTCATCGTGGTCACATCGTTGGCCTGGTTGTCCGGCTGCACCGACTACAAGAAGAAGTACGACTATCTCAACGTCGAGCACCAGAATCTGCGGGGCCGCTACGAGATTCTGGAGAGCGAGCGCGAGGATCTGGCGCATCGCGTCGTGCAGGATCAGCAGACGATCGACGAGCTGAGGCGGCAGATTGAAGAGCTCAACAAGACGCCCGCCCAGGCGACCGGGTTCGAGGGCATGGACGTCGCCTTCGACGCCGCGGCCGGCACGATCACCGTGACGCTGCCGAATACGATCCTGTTCGATTCCGGCAAGGCCGAGCTCAAGAGCGCCACCAGCAAGGAGCTCGATCAGATCGTGAGCGTGATCAAGCAGAAGTACGCGAGCAAAGACATCGACGTCGTCGGCCACACGGACACCGATCCGATCCAGAAGTCGCCCTGGAAGGACAACCTGGCGTTGTCCTCCGAGCGGTCCATGTCGGTCGCGCGGTACCTCGTGAAGCACGGGATCGCGGACAAGCAGGTTCGCGCCGTCGGCTGCGGCTCGACCCGGCCGATTGCCTCCAATGCCACGGCCGACGGCAAGGCCAAGAACCGCCGGGTGGAGATCGTGGTCAACATGCGTCAGCGCGGCGCGGCAGCGCCCGCGCCGGCTCCGGCGGCCGCTTCCGCCGCGAAGCCCAAGCCGAAGAAGTGAGGCCGGGCTCCTTCAATCCCGCGGCTCGAGCGCGAGCACGAACTCGTGGCGGCCCGGGTCGAATCGGATACTCTTGACAACACCCGATACGGGCGCTGCGCAGCGCCCGTTTTCATTGGGTTTGATGTCCGGCAGCGCCGCGATCAACTGCTCGGCAGTTTTGTCCTCCATCTTGCGGGACCGGACGTGGGCGGCGAAGGCCGCCGGCGTCGCATGGCTCGTCTCATAGGGGCAATCTCCTTTCTACCGTTTGCCTGTGGCGGGCCGGACCGTACCGGTCCTGTCAATGCAAACGGTTATCGCCCCCTCATGTGCGGTAAAAAGCAGTTTGCCCCTATCGGCAATTCGTAGGACGCGGCCGCGCTCATAGTCCGTCCGGCCGCAACTGCACAGCAGGACCGTGGGCGCAAGCTGTCGCAGGAACGCCTCGTCGGTGGTCTTGGCGGAGCCGTGATGGGGGGCGACCACCACGTCGGCCTGCAGCGCGGGATAGAGCGCGAGGATCTCGCGCTGGGCGGGCTTTTCGATATCCGAGCACAGGAGCACCTTTCGCCCGGCGTATTCGATCAGGCAGACGAGGGAGCGATCGTTCTCACTGAGCGTCTCCCGGCGGGATGGATCGCCGGCGGGCCAGAGTACGCGGACCGGCGTCGCACCGGCAGGGATCGCCGCGGGGATGGGCTCTGGGCGGATGCGGTTTCTGTCGAGGTGCTCGAGCAGGAGCCCGGCGGCCGGCCGCGCCGGGGGCGTGAAGAAGGAATCGCCCAGATATACGCGGTCCACCCGCCGGAAGCTGACGACCTCCGGGATGCCGTTGATGTGATCGACATCGTGATGGCTGGCGACGATGGCGTGCAAGCGCCCGAGGCCGAGATAGTCCAGGCAGGGAATGACGACCCGCGCGCCCACGTCCTTGTGGTACAAGGAGCCGGCATCGAAAAGGAGGTTGGTCGTGCCGGGCAGTTGTACGAGGAGCGCCTGGCCGTGACCCACGTCGAGACAGGTCAGACGCACGTGATCGCGGTGGGTCCGTTGCCATTTCAGCACACCCAGCGGGACCACCAGCAGCAGCGCCAACGCCGTGCAGAGAGCGCGCTTGAGGATCGGGCGGCGCAGATGGACGAACGCGACCGACAGGACCAGACCATAATACAAGACGATCAGCAGTAAGGGCACATGACCGATCTGAATATAGGAAAAATCGATCCGGGCCAGGACGTTGACCGTCCAGATCAGCGCCTCGGCGCAGATCATGAGGAGATGGCCCAGGAGGAGACTCAGGGTAGGAAATAAGAACGACAGGACGATCTTGACGAAGCCCAGGACAACGATCGCCGTTACGAAGGGGGAAGCCAGCGCTGTCCAAAGGCCGGCCAGGGGGGTGAGGTTGTAGAAATGGTAGAGGAGAACGCCGGCGCTGGCGAGCCACGCGGCCGCACCCACCGACAGCACCTTGATGGCTCCGCAACCGGCCGCCTTGAGTCCTCGCGCGACGGGTGTCGACTCGTGGCTGGTGCGATGGAACCAGTCGCGGGTGCGCTCGTGCACGAAGTCCTCGATCCGCCGTGTGAACGCGAGAATGCCCGCGACGGAGGCAAAGGACAGTTGCCAGCCCGCTTCGAACAACTGCGTCGGCTGGACCAGCAGGAGCACCAGCGCCGCCAGGGCCAGGGAGTTGAGGGCGCTGGACCGGCGCCGCAGCAGGAGCGCGGCGCAATAGGCCCAGACGATCACCGCGGCGCGGAGGATCGGGCCCAAGGGAGGCACGATGAGCAGAAAGACTCCGGTCGCCGAAGCGCAGACCAAAGCGCGGGTTCGCTTCGAGAAGCCAACCGGCTTGCACAACCACCAGACGATGCCGACGAGAATGCCCATGTGCATCCCGGAGAGGCTGATCAGGTGCAGCAGGCCGGTCCGGCGAAAGGCCTCGTTCGTGGCGCGGTCGAGATTCCGTCGCTCGCCCAGGAGCAGCGCCTCGACCAGGGCCTCGCTCTGATCCTCCGAGAACGGGTGATCCAGCAGGCCCCGGGCGGCGGCGCCCGCGAACAGAGCGCGCAGGCGAATCCCAGGTTTCCACGAGCCGGTCGGACGCACTT
>VGYL01000192.1 GCA_016872975.1 Planctomycetota bacterium | reverse complement strand
GCCCTGGAGATACTCGTGGGCGAATTCGGCGGCCATCTTCGCCATATTCTTGGGGAACTGCATCCCGGTCGCGGCGATCCGGCCCGCGCGGATCTCGTCGATGACGTCCCGGGCCCCGTCGAACCCGAAGACCAGCACCTGCTTATCCTTGCCCGCCGCGACGAGCGCCCGATGCGCGCCCATCGCCATGGCATCGTTGCCGCAGAAGACCGCGTTGATATTGGGATGGGCCTGGAGGATCGACTCCATCACCTCCATCGCCTTCGTGCGGTCGAAATCCGCCGTCTGCTGGGCGACCATGCGCAGGCCCGGATAGTTGTCCACCACGCTGTGAAAACCGTCCGAGCGGTTCTTCGTGTTGTTGTCGCCCAGGAGGCCCAGCAGCTCGACGTACGTGCCTTTCTCGCCGAGCTTGCGGACGAAGTACTCGCCCAAAGCCACGCAGCCCGAGAAATTATCGGACAGGATCTGGCTGGCCGCGACATCGTTGGCGGAGATCTCCCGGTCCATGCAGAACGTGGGGATCCCGGCGTCCTTAGCGCGCTGGACACTGGCGATGGAGCCCTGGGCGTCGGTCGGGTTGAAGAGGATCACCGCATACCTGCCGTCGATGATCGTGTCGAAGTGGCCCGCCTCCACGGCCGGCGAGTTCTGGCTGTCGAACACGTCCGCCTTGTAGCCCAGCTCCTCGGCGCGGCTCTTGGCGGCATCCTTGAGCACGACGAACCACGGATTGTTCAGCGTCGAGATGACCACGGCGATCTTCTTCTGGCCCTGCGGCGACGGCTCCCGCCGGCCGCAACCGACCATCAACACGGCGATCAGGGAGATCACCAGGACCCCAGCGAACCATTTCTTTGCCATTCTTGACCTCACAGGAAAAGGACTTATGAATTATGAATCATGATTTATGAATGAGCCGGGGGCGGCTTCCTCCGAATCATAAATCAGAAATCATAAATCGTCAATCATCTGTCCTTCTGCCGCTCCCGGATCTTCTCCAGCGGCAACGCGCCGCGCGTCCCGATCCGGCTGGCGTAGATCTGCAACCCGCGCATCTGGCCGCGGAACTGGCGGTCCAAGCCGGCCGACTGCAACGTCTTGTTGAAGTTGCCGATCACCAGGTCGCCGCTGCCGTCGCCGACCGGGCCGCGGTTGTAGTCGGTCGTGCGGTCCAGTTGGGCCGGGGTCTTCTCGTCGCCGAAATACCAGCAGACGCTGTCCGCCTGCTTCGCGGCGTCGTACGTGACCGCGAAAAAGACCCACCTGCCGATCTGGACCTTGCCGGGCGAGCTGTCGTTGCTGATACTGTCGGGCCACTCGTTGACCGCCAAGCGCATCCGGCCGTCGGCGTGATGGACGATGTCGATGCCCGAGTGATTGTGCTGGAGGTTGAAGAGTATCCGGTTGCCCCCCGCGCCGGCCTGCAGGGCGGCTGCGTGCAGCCAACCCATGACGGTGAACGACCGTGCCCCCTCCAGATCCGTGATCGGCCCGTCTCCCACCTTGATCCACGAGAAGGGGGCTTCGGTGCCCAGATCGTAGGCGCCGTCGGAGGTTTTCGTGACCTTGCCGCCGTGCAGCGTCACGGCGGGCCGGTCGCCGTCAGCAAAACCGAATCGCACCACGGGCTCGTCCGACCGGCGATCCACGAAGACCGGCAGCGTCGCACTGCCCGAGGTTCCGTCACGATCGGTGATGGTCAGCACGACCGTATAAATCCCCGGCCGCTCGAAGGTGTGCGTGGGAGAGGTCTCGGTCGAGCTGCCGGCATCGCCGAAGTCCCACCGGCACTGCTGCTTCCAGGGCGTCGAGAATCGGACCGTCAGCGGGGCGATCCCCTCGGTCTTATCCGCGGCGGCCTGCGCCACCGGACGCATCTTCTCGCCGGGGGCATAGCGGGTCAGCCGGATCGCATAATCTTGCTTCGGCGGCGCGAAGGTGAACCGGCCTGGACCGGCGGAGCCCACCGGCAGAACCTTCATCTCCCACGGCTCGATCGCGTCGAGCTTGTAGGGACGATCGCCCGGCAGATCGAGCGTAACGGGCTTGCGCTCGGCGAAGTACATCAGGTAAGAGTCGCCCGGCTTGCTCATGATGCACACGGCCGGATGATGGCTGAAGTCCGGCGGCATCTCCTGGAAGGGCAACCCCGCGACGATATCCTTCATGAATTGAATCCGGGCCGGGCTCTGGCCGCGCAGGACGCCGCCCTTGGCCCACCACAGCAGGTCCTCCGGATGTTTGTACGTCTCGCCGTGACCGACGTAGCAGCCCGCCAGCGAGCCCAGCCAGAAGAAGCGCACCATCTGCTGGGCGGTGATGTTGCCCCAGCCCTGCGGGATGTCGCCCTCGTAGCGGCACTCGTCGTAGACGACCGGCTTGCCGTACTTGTCGCGGAACTCCTGCGCCCGGCGAAAGTCGCTGGTCTGGATGCTGCAATGGGTCACCCAGGGCTTGCTGTGGTCGTACCAGGCCCGGCAGTTGTGAATGCCGCGCAGTCTCTGGTAAGGGTCTTCGTTCTGGAGAATCTGGAAGAACCGGTCCCAGTCGGCCATCGCCTTGTCGCCGCGATGACCGGCCATGGCGCCCGGGGCCATCAGGTCGAACTCGTTGGCCAGCGACCACCAGACATTGCGAAAGGCCGCCAGCCGGGCGATGGCATAGCGCAGGTAGCGATCGTCGTTCTCGCGGCCCATCTCGGCAAAGCCCCAGCGGTCGTAGGGATGCCAGAGAATGAGATCCGCCTCGATCCCCAGATCCCGCAACTGGCGGACCCGGGTCTCGAAATGCCGCCAGAACGACGGGTTGAACCGCGTGAAATCCCAGTCCTTCGGGGGCTTGCCCTCGTAGGCGTAGTACTGCGGCTCGTTCTTGTTATACGAATAGGACTTGGGGAATACGCACATCCGCATCTTGTTGAAGGGGGCGTTCTTGAGCGTCGCCAGTGTCTGCTGTTCCATCGCGTCGCCCTGGTGGGCCCAGGCATAGCAGGTGGTCCCCACGGAAAAGTGCGGCGTCCCGTCGGCATAGGCCAGTTGGAACCGGTTCTGGACGCGCACGGGACCATGGTTGCCGGGAGCGGCCGCAACACAGGTGAATGCCCCTTTCTTGCCGTCCAACTCCTTGCAATTGCTCTTGGTCACGTAGGTCCACGGACCCGGGGCATCGGGCATGAAGCGGATCTTGTACACCCCCGCGCCGTCATAGAACCCCTGCGGCGTGAACGTTCTGTCCCCCTGGCTGAATCTTGCACTGAGCTGCACGTCCACGAACGGATTGCCGGAGGAGGGCCCTGCGAGGGTCACCTCGAAGATATCCCAACACTCCACCCGATTGCTCCCGGCCGCCGGTGAGCCGGCAAGCAACCCGGCACACAGGAAAAGCGAGAGCCACGGGACCGCGATACGTCGTGCATCTGTTTGAGTCATGTCCTGTACTCCCTTGGTAAGAGCAGGTTTAAGTTTTAAGGATGCTCCTTCTCAAGCCATACCCGCTAGCCGGGCCCGTGCCTGAAGGAGGACTTGGCACAGGCCCGGCTTGTAACACCTCCGGCTCAAACGCCGGTCAATTCACCCGACTGGATCATAACTGCGCATGTCTGAGCCGAGGCTGGCGCGTGGCGGCAGACCACTCGGGGCCACGTGCTCCACCACACCCGGCGGTCTGTCGTCACGGCTTGGATGTCGGTCTTCTGGTTCTCACAGTATGGTCGTCACTTTCATCTGAACACAGCCTGATGACACAACCAGGCCAACCTCAGAACGGCTTGTGCCGGGGCTTGACCGTGCCCGCCAGCCAGGCGGCCTCCTCGGCCGACAGGGCCCGCAACTGGCGGACGCGGGTCTCGAAATGCCGCCAGAACGACGGGTTGAACCGCGTGAAGTCCCAGTCCTTCGGGGGCTTGCCCTCGTAGGCGTAGTACTGCGGCTCATTCTGGTTATACGAATAGGACTTGGGGAACACGCACATCCGGATCTTGTTGAAGGGGGCCGTAGCCAGCGTTTGCAGGGTCTTCTCCTGGATGCTCTGTTTGACACTGGTCCATTGGTAGGCGGTGGTGCCCACCGCATAGGACGGCGTGCCATCCGCATATTGCAGATAGTGGGTATTGACGATGGTCACCGGGCCGTGATTGGCGCCGGAGGCGGCAATGCACGTGAACCGGCCCTCCTGGTTGGCCAACTCCGCCACGTTGCTGGTTGTACGATAGGTCCACGCTCCCTGCCGTCCCGGCGAGAACCGCAGGCGATAGACGCCGTCGCCGTCATAGAAACCGGGCATCTTTACTCGGAGGTCCCCATTCGTGAACTCCGCCGACAGACTCACATCGACAAAGGGCGTGCCCTCCGCCGGCCCTTTCAATACAACCTCGTAAACACCCCATCGCTCCACTTGCTCAGAGGGACTCTGCGCCCAGGCTGCGGACGCCAGTACGGCGATCAAAGCAATCAGCAGAGAAAGTATCGCACGTCTTGGTCTGTGTTCCGGTGTCATGGCCATTCTCCTTATTCGGTATCATGGCCCATCCTACCCGGCCTCGGGCCGACCGGCAAGGTTGTTACCGGACTCGGGCGCATGACCGTTCTTGGCAAAGGAAAAGGGGACATTCTATTTTTCCTTCTGGGAAGGGGAAAAGTAGAATGTCCCCTTTTCCGGCGGCGGTCTGGGCCGTGCCGGGACCACAGGACCGGTGATGCCCCCCCCGGCCTCCTTGAAGGTTGCAGGGTCGCGGGCCGGGCTCGTGATTGACCCCGGGGGCCGGGGCGGGTAGGTTGGCGGCCTGGAGTTGACCGGTGACACAGACAGAAGACCTGCGTGGAGAGCCTATGAAGCCGCTGAAATTCTCGTATTTCCAACTGACCTTCGGCCAGGAGGAGACCTACCTGCATCCGGAGGTCACCTACCAACGGTTGCAGCGTTTCGGCTACGATGCCATCGAGCTGTGCCCGCCGAAAGGGCGGTACGGCCTGGGAGTCTCGCTGGAGCAATACGTCGCGACGCACAAAACGCTCGCGGCGGACTTCGGGCTGGCGGTGTCATGTGTCAACGAATGCTGGGGCGAGATGTGGGATCCGTATTCCCCCAACTACAAGACGCTGACGGAGCCGAAGACCGCGGCCCTGGCGGTGTCGGAGACCCGCTCCTCGATCGATATCGCCGCCGAATTGCACGCGCCCTTTGTGACGGTCGCGGTGGCCATTCATACCGGCGTCACCCGCGACAACGTCCGCCAGTGCGCGGACGTGGCGGTCGATGCCCTGCGGCAGATGTGCGCGTACGCCCGCAGCCGGCAGGTGCGCCTGGTGTTCGAGGCGACCAACCACCTCGAAATGGGCAAGTTCGTCAATACCGTCCTGAACCACAAGCGGCTCATCGAGCGGACCGGGCAGGACAATATCGGCATCCAGATCGACTGGTTCCACGCCAACTTCGAGGAGCTGAACCCGTACGAGGCGGTGCTGGACGCCCAGCCGCTCCTGTGGCACATGCACTTTCGGGACTCGAACTCGCTGACGCCGGGCTACGGCACGGTGGATTTCAAGGCGGTCATCCGGGCGCTCAAGAAGTGCGGCTACGACGGCTACTGCACGATCGAAAGCGCGCCGATGATCCCCGACCCCGATACCGCCGCCCGCGATGGCATCGAGTACCTCCGCCTGATGGAGCGCATCGCCGAGTACCAGCTCGACCCCGACTTCCCCAACGGCTTTGCCGTCACCTGACGGACTCAATCCCTCGCTTGGGAGTAAGAGCATAAGAAGGCAAGGCAAGGCAAGGCGAGGAATGGAGCCGCAGGACTCGTGAAATATCTCTTCTCATATGCTCTTACGAGCACACTACAAACAAGCTCCGCTTGACGCTGCCACTCGCCGGCGCGGCAAAGGAAAAGGGGACATTCTACTCTTCCCCCGGGAAGGGGAAAAGTAGAATGTCCCCTTTTCCGGCGGCGGTCTGGGCCGTGCGGTGACACCCGCGCAGGAACGGTCATGCATCCCCTCTCAGTTCTGGTTGGGGCCGCCGGTGCGGATTTGTCGGTGCAGCCGGACTACCACGCTCTTGGCCGTCGGGGGTGTTTTCAATACCAGGAGGCCGTCTTTCGACGTCACAGTGTCCTGCCCGAGGGGGTGGGCTTCCACGGTGTCGGTCCACTGGGCCTGCCAGGTTCCGTCCGGCACGTCCCGCAGGGTCAGCCGGCCGGCGGGCTGCTCCGCGGACGCCAGGCCCATGCGGCGGTACATCAAGTTGAAGTCCGGGTGCTTGAGCCAGATCAGCAGGTAATCGTCCGTTTGCCAACCGCGCACTTCCAGATTCGGCCCGTGCCGCCGGACGTAGTTGGTGAGGGCAAAGGCGGTCACGAAGGAGCCGCCGCCGGTGTTGGCCACGCGGATCGTGTGGCTGCCGGCGGGAATATCGACCGGATACCTCTGGTAATAGGCCCGCGCATCGTACTGGTCCGCGGGACCGTAGGGCATCAAGTCCCGCTCCAGCGCGACGTTGCCGTTCACGGACACCGTCAGCCGTGGCGCGGGTTTCGGACCGCCGCCGAGCTCCGGCACGTAGACGATGAATTGCCCGTCCACCGGATAGCGGACCTGGAACGATTTGGCGGAGGCCTGCCAGCTCCGCGGTTCGCCCAGCCGGGCGTGGAGCAGGTCCTGGCGATCCAGCCGGCCGTTTTCCAGCACGGTGAAGGTCTCCCGGGCCAGCGCTTCCGGCGGGAACGCATAGTTGCCGGGGAACCCTTCGATCAAGACATCGGCGTAGTAGGGGGGCCGGCCCGCGTCGGCGAATTGGAACGCCTGCACCTCGACCGCCCGCCACGTGCGCCGGCTGAAAGGGATGTCCTTCACGACCTGCGCCACGGCCTGGATGTAGCGGTAGAACCGGTCGTCATCCAGCCAGTTCCAGTCCCACGCCATGCCGGTGCCGGCGCTGCCGCTGAGCAGGGGGCTCCAGAGCCCATTGTGGACCATCACCCGCTCGGGATCGTGCGCCGCGTAGCCGCCGGAACCCATGCTGTGCCCGATCCCGTACTCCGTGAGCATGTACGGCTTGCGGAACTGCTCGATGAGCCGCTTCGTCCAGACCTCACCGATGTGGGCGATGTCCTTGACCGCGTAGGTGTTCGTCGAGACCACCTCCATCTCCGGCAGACCGTCGATCTCGGCAATGCTGTTCAGGTTCCCGAAGTTCGTGTGGATGACATGTTTCGCCGGGTCCACCGCCCGGAGAGAGCGGGCCATCCGCTGGTGCCATTGGGCCGCGGTCCCGGCGTTGAATCCCTCCGCGGCGCTGACTTCGTTCCACAGGTCCCACGAGAAGACACTGGTGGAGGCGCTCCAGCGGGCGGCGACGTAGCGCAGCAGGTTCTCGAAGATCCGCTGGGCCCGTTTTTCGGTGAAGTACTCGCCGGGCTTCTGGAGGAAGCCGCCGTTGGCGACGTTGTAGACGTTGCGGTCCCAGCCGCCGTTGTTGGTGCGGAAGTTCGTCTGGTTGGTGAGCGTCAGCATGTGGTATATGCCCAGCCGCTCGCCCAGCTCCAGGACCTGATCGACGCACCGGCAGTATTCCAGGTTCAGCTTGCCCACGCCCTTGTCGGGTCGGTCCGCCGCGACCACGCGCTCCATGATATTGAAGCTCCCGTTCGTCAGGAACAGGCGATTGAAGTTGCCGCCGGCCTCGGTGAAGCGGCCATACATCCGCTCGTATAAAAAGACCGGCCCTATCGCCTTGTCCATCGCCACGGCGCAGAACGGGGTGCCGTCGTCGAACTCGAAATAGAGCGGGTTGTTCCGTGAGATCCGCAGAAAGCCACGACCGGTGCTCGCGGTGGTGCAGACGAACGCCGGAGCTTCAGCGACGCTCTCCCGCTCCCCGTTCTTGGCCTTCAGCACACACGTGTATCTTCCCGCCTGCGGCGGCGCGAACCGCACCTTCCAGCAAGGCATGCCGCTGCGCTGATAGGACTCGCGTCCGCCGGCCACCGTGCGGCGGTACTCCTGGTAGAAGAAACCAGGCACCGTCGTCTGCGCTCCTTCCGGCCCCGTGAAGACGGCGTCGACGCGGACCTCTTCGGGATCGAAAGGGTTCTGCCATTGGCCCGCCATCCGGAACGTGATTTCCACCGTTTCATAGCGGGCCACCTCGGTCTTGTTCACGGTCACCTCCGTGATCGCCAGAGTCCCCGACGACGCCAGAGGCACCACGTCGTCCGCTGCCCAAGCCGGGCAGACCACGCCCACCAGCACCGCCAAAAGAAAAGGGGACATCGTGCCTTGATACCGGTTCATTTCTCTGTCCTCCCAAATTCGATTTCACACCAGGGACTCCGCAGATCGGCCAACGACAGCCGGCATGTGCTCCCCTCGACGGTCGCCGGCAGGGCGGGCCGGCGCTGGCCGGTTTCGTCGAGCGGGTACATGGTCGCTTGGTCGTTCCGTTTGAGTTCGATCTCGGCCTCGACCGGCTCGACGATGACCGGAAGCCGGCCGACCTGGGGCACCCGGCTCTTGTTGCTGTCGAACGCTTGCCCGGTATTTTCCGCCCGCGCGACGGCGGTCACGAGCAACCGGCGCGACTCCACAATGGGCCGGTCATCGAGCGCGGTCACCATAATGGCGGCGAAGGGTGTGCGGCAGTGCACGATTACGCCCTCCAGGTCGATCGGGCCCGCCTGGCCCAGAAAGCCCACGGCCGCCTTCGTCCGGTCTGTGCGGATCGTGAAGAGCCGCCGCGCGGGGTTGAGGTTCAGCTCCCCGGTGTCGCTGGTGTACCCGCCCTCGGGTACCGGCGGCGCCTGGAAGCCGGGATTTCGAACCTGTAGCACAGCCGCCCTCGGCTGTGGATCGCTGGTCACCCCCGAGGGCGGGGGTGCTACAGGGTCGGGGACGTTCTGTGCGTAGACATTCCGGACCTTGGAGAGATACGCCCAGTGCCGGTAGGGCGACGTTCGGGCGCGGCCGTGGCTTGGCCGCGCCGTGAAGATGTCCTCCTCGCTGTAGGCGATCGACACGGTGTTCTTCGCGACCGCCACGTCCTGCCGGTGGAACAGCAGGGCGGCGGCGGGGAACTGGCCCCAGCGGACGGGATCGGACTGGCTGCCGAACATCTCCAACGGCTGGCGGTCGGGGCGGTAGTTGTAGAACAGCAGGCCGTCCCAATCCTGCAGACATGCGTAGGCCGCCATCAGCGGCAGGCATTCGGCCCGGTGCTCGTTGGGCCAGGGGAAGTTGAACTCGGGCGAGATCATGGGCTTGCCCGCCACCGTGCTGGAGGCCACTTCCACGATGGGATTCGCCGTGGCCGCGAGGTCCGAGCCGACCAGCGGCAGATTGCGGAACGTGAACATCGGCTTGGCCTGCACGTTGGGATGCAGCCAGTAGTTGTTGCGCGACATGAAGTCGTGGACCGCGTCGGCGTAGTTGCTCGCGGGGCAGAAGGTCTGGTTGGTCCCGGTGATCGGGACCTTCACGCCGAGGGATTTGAGATGCGCCCGCATCCGGCCGTAATAGCTGCGCTGGAGCTCGAAGAAGAACCGCACCATCGCGTTGACCCGCACCGGGCTCTG
>VGYL01000191.1 GCA_016872975.1 Planctomycetota bacterium | reverse complement strand
TGAGCTTGCTCAAGAACAACACGACTCTCAAGGTCGGAATCAAGAACAAACGTCTCACCGCCGCCTGGGATGAAACCTATCTCGAAGAAGTCCTTGTCGGAAAATGACTTATGGTGCAATCGCCCTGCCCATCGTACAGGCCGCAGTGTACCGCGCCACGGCGGGGACGCAACAAAGAAAAACGGCCACGTTCAAGAGCGGGGCTTTCCAGGGAACGAGCGAGGGGTGGCAGCGTCAAGCGCAGCTTGGCGATGGCGACTCTCCCAGGCGTGGGACCATCGCCAAGGCCTACCGGCCTTGACGCTGCCACCCACCGACATGGTTACCCAATTCTGAACCAGGCCAAGAAAAACGCGTTCTATCGGCCCGTGTGCGACTGCGTCTTGTGGGGACAGATGGCACCGGACTGAAGGCCCTGGCTTGTACTGTGCTCGTCAGAGCATGAAGAAGGGAAGACCGGCACGAGGGATACCGGTCACGGCGGCAACCGCCAAGAGCCCCCCGCGCCTCACCCCCGGCGCGACCCGGACCCTCGTGCCGACGGCGGCGATCGCGCCAATAGAAGAAGGGCCGAGTCACCTGCGACTCGGCCCTTCTTACTCAATCAATTACCTGGGATCGGCCGATCCAAAAGACTGCTGGATTCCGGGACCGCTCTCGATCAACGGAACTCGGTGGCGATACCGAACACGACCGCGTGAACGTTGTCAAACACGTCATCGAGGTCACCGGCGAAAAGCTGGAACTGATACTCGACGAAGAAGTCGCTTCTCGGATTGAGCTCGAAGCGGACGCCCACGACCGGCCCGTACATCAGGCCGTCGCCTACGCCGCCCGTCGCCCAAGCGTACTCGATTTGGGCGCCGACATAGGGCACCAACTGGTTCGCCGGCATGAAGTGATACCGGCCCGAAACGCCCAGCCCGTAAAGATCCGGGCCCGGGGCCCACGAGCCGCTGGCCTGGCCGCTGACCTGAATGTTGTCGGTCATGAAGTAGCCGACCCGGGCGGCGATGGTGAAGAACGTGTCATTGCCGCCAGCCTCGTAGTTCTCGTACTCAAACGAGCCGGACACCGCCAACTCCAGATCCCCTTGCTGGACGGCCGCGGTCGCGACGCCGGCAAACAGGAGACTCACCAACGAAAACAAAACCCACATACGTTTCATACTACTCCCCTTTCAATAAGTGTCACTCACACTGGCTTTCAAACTTACCGATACTGCTGTTACCAAAAATCCGAGACAAACCTGACATTCCGTGGTCGATCCCTTGCACTGACTCTCATTCGTTACGGCCTCCCAGCAAATTAACCCTGGACACTATCCCTTGGTATGGGTAGCAGTGTAGCGATCCGCGCCGGGAACGCAAACAAAAAAATGGCCTTTTCGCTTTTTTTTGCTGCCCCTGTCGCGACAAACGCAAGAGCGGTAACATTCGCGGACGTCTCCAGGCTTGCCCATTTTCACGTCTGCATGTCACATCCCCGCCAACAGGATTGTAACCTCTTATTTTCGCGAACGTTACGCACGCTTGTGCTCCGCCGGCGGAGCCCATGCACCGATGCACTCGGGGCTCGAAAAATTTGGGTTGGCGTCCCGGATTTCAGTGCTACGGCCCCACTTCCGGGACGATGCCACGTCACGCAGACGATAGGGACCCTCTTGCGACACGCGCCTCCACACGGCAGCACTGGCGGGCAACGCGCGCCCCAGGGCCCGGGGCCCGGCCCGCGCGTCCCCTTGCCGGATAAAAGAGGTATAATAGAACGGGAATCAGTACTGATCCTGCGCCGGAATCCGCCGCGCCGCGTGCGGCATCCTGCACCCTCCGCGACAAGACGGCCGCTTGCACTTTGACGAGCGAGTTCGGTAACACGTGGGGGGCTGCTGCCGGCGCTGTCTGGCGTTCGGCGTTCCGCCTTCAGGCGGGTCCAACAGTCCGGCCTTCCGCGTCACGACTCATCCGACGCGCCACGCCACGCACCAAGACGTGCGGGAAGGCGCCGCCGGACGCCGGTTCCCGCGGGAATCCCTTCGACTCGGTTGCACCCGGTTTCTATAATGGCCCGCATGAAAGACGCCGGCGCCGGTAAGAAGCTGTTTGACGACCTGGAACAGGCCCATCTGAAGTCCGCCACCCCCCTGGCGGCGCGGATGCGGCCGCGCACGCTCGAAGAGTTCGTCGGCCAGCGGCAGTTCCTCGGGCCGGGCAAGCTGCTCACCCGGATGCTGCAGGCGGATCGGCTCAGCAGCCTGATCTTCTACGGCCCGCCGGGCGTGGGCAAGACCTCGCTGGCCATGGTCATCGCCCAACAAACCCGGGCGAAGTTCCGCTATCTCAGCGCCCCGGCCGCCACCGTCAAGGACCTCCGCGAGGTGAGCGCCGAGGCGAAGAGCCGACTCGCCACCGGGGGCGGCCGGACCATCCTGTTCCTCGACGAGATCCACCGCTTCAACCGGGCCCAGCAGGATGTCCTGCTGGACGACGTGGAGACCGGCATCCTCACGCTCATCGGGGCCACGACGGAGAACCCTTACTTCTCCATCACGGGCCCCTTGATCTCCCGCAGCACCGTGTTCCGGTTCGAGCCGCTCGACAGCGACGATCTCCTGCGGCTGCTGCACGAGGCCCTGCGCGATCCGGAGCGGGGCCTGGGCAACGTGGGCGTCGAGGCCGACGAGGCCGGCCTGCGGTTCCTGGCCCAGATGGCGGAGGGCGACGCCCGCAAGGCCCTGACCGCCCTGGAGGTGGGCGTGCTGTCCCAGATGAGCCAAGCCGCGGGCGGTCGCATAAAATTTAACCTGGAAGTCGCACGGGAGTCGATACAACAGAAGGCCGTCCTATATGA
This sequence comes from Planctomycetota bacterium, assembly GCA_016872975.1. Classification (GTDB taxonomy): domain Bacteria; phylum Planctomycetota; class Phycisphaerae; order Sedimentisphaerales; family Anaerobacaceae; genus PLanc-01. The sequence goes on along the minus strand of VGYL01000191.1, from coordinate 6,722 downwards.
TGAGACGGGGGATACGCACTACGATCTGGCCAGCGCGTTGCAGAAGAGCATGCGCGGCTCGGACCCGGATGCGACGGTCTACTGGCTGGCCCGCATGCTGGCGGGCGGCGAGGACACCCGTTTCATTGCCCGGCGGATCGCGGTCTGTGCCGCGGAGGATGTCGGCAACGCCGACCCGATGGCGACCGTGCTGGCGGCGGCGGCCGTGCAGATCTCGGAGTTCGTGGGACTGCCGGAAGCGCAGTTGGTCCTGGCGCAGGCGGCGCTCTATATCGCCTGTGCCCCGAAGTCCAACGCCGGCGCCGCCGCGATCTGGCAGGCCGCGGCCGACGTGCAGAACGAGCCGATCCGGCCGGTGCCGCGGCATTTGAAGGATGCGCATTACTCGGCCGCGAAAAAGGCCGGGGTGGGAGCCGGGTACCGATATCCGCATGACTACGAGAGCGGCTTCGTGCCGCAGGAGTATCTGCCCGGGACGCCCAAGACCTATTACGTCCCGAAAAACGCCGGATACGAGAAAAATATCGCACGTTATTTACAAACGCTGCAGCAGTTGCTACATAATGGCGAAGTATCCAAGAATGCAGGAACCGATGGAAACCAGGGGCCCGTCGATGGACAAAGTTGAGCTGCGCCACCAGTTGCGCAACGGCCTGCTGGCCCTGTCGCCCGAGCAGCGCAAGGAAAAGAGCCGCAAGGCCTGCCGCAATCTGGCGGCGACGGAGCCGTTTCAAAACGCTTCGATCATCATGCTGTACCTGTCGCTGCCGCACGAGGTCGATACGTCCGAGGCGATCCTCCAGGCCTGGCAACTGGGCAAGACCGTGGCGGTCCCCAAAATTTCCTGGCAGCAGCGCCACATGATCCCCGTGCAGATCTCCTCGCTGGAGACGGGCTTTTCCACCGGCGCCCTGGGGCTGCGCAACCCGGTGGCCGGCGTGCCGATCCCCTTCGGACAGATCGACCTGGTGGTCGCGCCCGCGCTGGGCTTCGATCGCCTCGGCAATCGGTTGGGCCGGGGCGGCTCGTACTACGACCGATTTTTCGCCAACAAGGAAGTGATTGCCTCCCGTTGCGGTTTGGCCTTTGCCGAGCAGATCGTGGCTTCCATCCCCGTCACCGAGAGCGACGAGCCGGTCGAGTTCGTCGTGACCGATGAGGAAGTGATCTACCGCGACGGGCAGAAAGGAGCATAGGATGGCTCGTTTGTTTTCCCGGTTCAAGATGTCTCGATACGAGATGAAGAGCAGCGGGGTCTTTCTGGCCCTGGCCGTCGTCGTGTTTGGCGGCGTCCTATTCCTGCTGTTCCGCAGTCATGGCTCGGGTCCGCAGGAGGCCGTCGCCCAGCCGGTGGCGCCGCCGTCCGGCGCGGACGACGTCAACGAGCGAGCGGCGCCGCCGTTGCTCGTCGGGGCGCCGCGGGCGCCTGCCGACGCCTCCCGCCCGGAGCAGAGCCTCACCGGTGAGATTCCTGTCGGGGGTCTTTCGTCCTCCAGCCGCGGCCCGGAGGCCCGCGACACGGCCCTGCGGCCGGCTACAAGCCCGCCGAACCCGGGAGTCGATGCCGCCCTCGCGGAGGCGATGAGCCTGCTGCGCACGCAGCCCGGCGAGATCATCCAGGTGCGCGACAGGCTCAACAAGCTGTTGCAGGGCAACGCCACCGGCGAGCAGCGGCAGCGGATCAAAGACGAGATGGCGAAGCTGTCCAAGGACTGGCTGTTCGGCCCGGCCGCCTTTCCGGGTGACAAGCTGTGCGACACCTATACCGTCCGCGCCGGGGACGTGCTGGATATCCTCGGCCGGCGGATGAAAGTTCCGTACGAGATGCTGATGCAGATCAACAACATCGCGCGGCCCCAGGCCCTCCAGGCCAGTCGCGCCATCAAGGTGATTCACGGGCCGTTCCACGCCAAGGTCAACCGCTCCACGTTCACGCTGGACCTGTACCTGCAGGACACCTACGTGCGGAGCTTCAAGGTGGGATTGGGCAAGCCCGGCTACGAGACGCCGACCGGCCGCTGGCGCGTCCAGGAGGGCGGCAAGCTCGTGAAGCCGCCGTGGACCGACCCGGACACGGGCCGGCTGTACAAGTCCACCGACCCGGACTACCCGCTCGGCTCGCGCTGGATCGGCCTCGACGGCACGGACGGCGCGGCGAAAGGCCGCACCGGATTCGCCATTCACGGCACGAAGGAGCCCGAGCAGATCGGCGCCACCGGCTCGCGCGGCTGCGTCCGCATGTACAACGAGGACGCCATCCTCATGTACAACCTGCTGGCCCCCCTCTACTCCCAGGTCGACGTCTTCGACGAAGGTTGATGTATGATGGTTGATGGTTGATTGAGAAGAGACGGCTCGCAACGCCTGCCTTCTTACATCAAACATCAACCATCAAACTTCTCACGCCGATTCCTTGCGCATCTGCTGCTTGGCCATCGTCAGGGCGGCCTTGCCCTCGACGATATCCCGCGTGATCACGTACCGCGCCGGCTTGGCCTCTTCGGGCAACTGGTACATCAGGTCGATCATCAACTCTTCCGTGATCGCCCGCAGCGCCCGCGCTCCCGTGTCCCGCTTGAGGGCCCGGCGGGCGATCGCCCCCAGCGCCTCGTCGGTGAACTCCAGCTCGGCGTCCTCCATCTCGAAGAACCGCTGATACTGCCGGCACAACGCGTTGCGGGGCTTGGTCAGGATATCGACCAACGCCTCTTCATCGAGCGCACCCAGCGTGGCAATCACGGGCACCCGCCCGACGAACTCCGGGATCATGCCGAACTCGATGAGATCCTCCGGGATCACCTGCTCGAGCACATCGGTGAAGTCCGCCTGCGCGTCGGTCTTGGCCGCCAGCTCGGAGCCGAAGCCGATCAGCTTGCGGCCGAGCCGCTTCTTGATGATGTTCTCCAGCCCGACGAACGTGCCGCCGCAGATGAACAGGATGTTGCTGGTGTCGATCTGGATGTAGGACTGCTCCGGGTGCTTGCGCCCGCCCTGGGGCGGGATGTTGGAGACCGTGCCTTCGAGCATCTTGAGCAGCGCCTGCTGGACGCCCTCGCCGGAGACGTCGCGGGTGATCGAGACGTTCTGGTTGGTCTTGCCGATCTTGTCGATCTCGTCGATATAGACGATGCCCCGCTGGGCCGCCTCGAGGTCGAAGTCGGCGTTCTGCAGCAGCCGCAGGAGGAAGTTCTCCACGTCCTCGCCGACGTAGCCCGCTTCCGTGACCGTCGTGGCGTCGCAGATGGCGAAGGGCACCTCCAGCTTGTCGGCCAGGGTCCGGGCCAGCAGGGTCTTGCCGCTGCCGGTCGGCCCGATCAGCAGGACGTTCGACTTGTCCAGCTCGACGTCGCTGTCGCCGATATCGCCGTGGAGCAGCCGCTTGTAGTGGTTGTGCACCGCCACGGCCAGGTATTTCTTCGCCCCATCCTGGCCGATCACGTACTGATCCAGGTACTCCTTGATGTCGCGCGGCCTGGGCGTCTCCTTGATGCTCGTCCGCGGGCTGCCGACCTGGCGGCGGTTCTGCTTGATGATGTTGTGGCACAGCTCCACACACTCGGGACAGATGAACACGTTGTCCGGCCCCTCGATCAGCGTATCCGCCTGGCTGCCGGAGCGGCCGCAGAAGCTGCAAATCGCCTTGATTTTCCGGTTCGTTGGCTGTTTGGTCATCCCTGTTCTCTCGTTCTGAATGGCATTATCTACCTGCAATCCCCCTGATTGTAGCCTCTGCGAGCGCCGGGGGCAAGATTTTTCGGGACCGACCCCTGCCGCCGGCCGCCCCCACGCGGCACAGGGGGCGCCTTCGGCACGGCAGGTCCGGAGATCGCTTCTCTCGTGACCGTATTTCCGCCTCACCGTCGTTGTTCGTGTCCCGGCTTCGCTTCGACCTGGTGTTCACGATCTGCACGAGCAGCCTGTTCTCGTACATTGCCGGGACCGAGCCTTCGTTGCCCCGGAGATCCTCAAGAACGATCATGCACCCCGTTTGCGGCCGGTGCTTGACCCGCTCGCGCGCCCTCCTATAGTATGGGCGACCGTGGTCGCAGGTTCAAGCTGGATTGGGTGGAAGGACACGATGGCCAAGCAAGAGCAGATTCTGGTGGTCGAGCGCAAGGTGTTCGACGAGGTCGGGGCGTTTCACGGCTTGAACTTCGCCGTGGCGCGGTATCTGGACAAACTGTTCGCGCCCGGGGTGCCGCGGTTTTTGCCCCGGCCGCAGGCGGAGCAGGACCCGACCCACAAGCAGCTCATCCCTTACGTGATCATGACCTGCGCCGGCCGCTATCTGACCTACATCCGCGGCAAGCGGGCCGGCGAGACCCGGCTGGTGGGCAACCGTTCTCTCGGCATCGGCGGCCACATCAATCCCGCCGATGAGGCGCTGCCGCTGTTTCGCAGCGATTTCCGCGAGGCGTATGGGGCCGCCGTCGCGCGCGAGGTCGCGGAGGAGGTCCACCTCGAGGCCGGGCACCGCGACCGCGTGGTCGCCCTGCTCAACGACGATTCCAACGAGGTCGGCCGGGTGCACCTGGGCATCGTGCATTGCTGGGTTCTCGACGCCCCGCGCGTCAGCCGGCGCGAGCAGATGATCACACAACTGGAGTTCAAGACGCCCGCCGAGCTGCGCGCCGTCCGCGACGAGATGGAAACCTGGTCGCAGCTCTGCCTGGACAGCCTGGACCAGATCCACGCCGCCCTAATGAGTTTTGACGAACAAGTTCGGTAATCGGAACTCGGCGACGGGCGCTCTTCGTAGGGCGAGCGTCCCCGCTCGCCGAAGATGTCGTGCGAGGACGCACGACCTACGCGGAGAGCGGCTCGCGCGGCCATTCCCGAAGTTGCTCGCCAAGGCTCATTAGGTCCACTCTGTCCACTTCGTCCATTCTGTCCATTGGGCCGACAGGCCGATCCCCCGGATCAGCAAATCCCTTACAAGCAGCGCACGCGTGCCCAGCGTATTTGGGGTGCGCCCCGCGAGCCGGGACGAGCGCGGGCGCAGGAAGAATGCAGCATGAGAACCGAAGAAACCGCCGGCACGCTCCTCCTGGAGCGGCCGGAGCTCGATATTGCACGAGATCGTCACGGAGGACCGCGTGCTGGCCCACATCATCCGCCGGTGCCAGGAGCTGCCCGGCCAGCGGCTCTTCGAGTACGTGGACGAGCAGGGCCAGGTCCAGCCGGTCACATCGGAGGATGTCAATGCGTATCTCTACGAAATCACCGGGGCGGACTTCACCAGCAAGGACTTTCGCACGTGGAAAGGCTCGGTGCTGGGCTTGTCGATCCTCGGCGCGATGGGCCGGCCCGCCTCCGAGACCCAGGCCAGGAAGAACATCGTGCAGGCGATGAAAGAAGTCGCGGCGGAGCTGGGCAACCGGCCCGCTACGGCCCGCAAATACTACGTCCACCCGGTGCTTCTCGAAGCCTACGCCGACGGCCGTCTGGAGGAAGCCTCGCCGCAGGAGAACGGCCGCAAAGAGCGGGCCCCCGACGATCTCTCACCGCCGGAGGAGCACCTCATGGCCCTGCTGCGCCGCACCGGCGCGTGAACGCTTCTCCCGCGGGCCTCGCCGGTCCCATTTGTCCGATCCGTCTGATCCGTCTGATCCGTCCTATTCTTGCGGTCCCGTAGGACCTATAGGCGTAGGGTGGGGCTTGCCCCACCGGGAACCCGAATCCAGGGAAAGCGGTGGGGCAAGCCCCACCCTACGCATTACCGAGCTTGCTCATCAGAACTGATTAGCTCCGGCGGACGCGGCGCTTGCGTCAAGCGGCACGGCCGGTATCATAGCCGGAAAAAGGTCCGCTTCGTTCATGCAAGCAGGTGTGGAGGCGCTACTGGACAAGGCAACACCAACCCAGCCGGACCCCTTGAGGCAGCATGTTAGATCAGGGAGCCCTGCTCGGAATCCGACCGATGCGATTGACGACGGGGCTCCGGCAGCACCCCAAGAGAAACCCCGCGCCCCGGCGGGTGTGCCGCTGTCGCGGATTCAACGGCTGATCGGCGCGCGCATGCTGGCCTCGAAGCAGGGCAAACCCTGCTTCTACCTGGCCCTGGGGGCCGACGTGACGGAGCTGATGGCGAGCCGCTACAGCCTGAGCAAGAGACTGGGCGTCAAGGTGACGAGCAATGCGTTTATCATTCGGGCCCTGGCCCTGGCCGCAGCCGAGTATCCGCTGATCGTCGGGCGGCTCGCTCCCCTGGAGCCCCAGGACTCGATGCCGACGGACGTGATCCGCATCCCGGACCACGTCAACGTCGGCTTCGCGGTCAACAGTCCGCAGGGATTGGTCGTGCCGGTGATCCACGAGGCGCAGATCCGGACGCTGGCCGAGATCGCCGCGCAGGAGAAGCTGCTCACGAACCAGGCCCGCGGCAACAAGCTGACGCTGGCGGATCTCGAAGGCGAAACCATCGCCCTGAGCAACCTCGGGGCCTTCGACATCGACACGTTCCTGGGGATCGTGCCACCGCCGGTCAGTGCGATTCTGACGGCGGGCAAAGTGGCACCGACGCCGGTGCCGCGCGACGGCCGGGTGACCGTCCGCAAGAGGGTCAGCCTGTCGCTGGCCGTGGATCGCCGGATCGTCGACGAGGCGTACGCCGCCCGGTTCCTCCAGGCGTTCGCCCAACGACTGGAGGACCCGGAACGACTGGTTTAGCGCCGCGTTTCGGAAGTCCTGTGGCGAACGGGAGGAGATTGCTTCGTCGCCCT
>VGYL01000190.1 GCA_016872975.1 Planctomycetota bacterium | reverse complement strand
GCCCACGCACTTGGAGATGTGCCGGATCGCGGCCGATTTGGGTGTTCACGTCATCTGCCAGAAGCCCCTGGCGCCGACGTTCGAGGAGGCCAAACAGATCGTGGACGACACCACCCGGGCGGGCATCCGCTTCATGGTGCACGAGAACTGGCGGTTTCAGCCGTGGCATCGCGAGATCAAGAAGCTCCTGGAGGCCGGTGCGATCGGCGACAGAATCCACGTGATGACCTTCCGCTCGCGCATGGGCGACGGCTGGGGCCCGGACGCCTACCTGAACCGCCAGCCTTATTTCCGCGAGTATCCGCGTCTGCTCGTCTACGAGAACGGCGTCCACTTCATCGACACCTATCGCTACCTGGCCGGCGAGATCGCGCGGGTGTACGCGGTGCTCAAGAAGCTCAATCCGGTCATTGCGGGCGAGGATTTCGCCGCCGTGCTGTTTGAATTCGCCTCCGGCGCCACCGGGGTTTGGGATGCCAACCGCTACAACGAGAGCAACTACCCCAACCCGCGCTACACCTTCGGCGAGTTTCTCATCGACGCCAACGGCGGCTCGATCCGCCTGTACAACGACGGCCGGCTCACCATCCAGACCTTGGGAAAGCCCGAGCGGGACCACGCGTATCACCACGAGAACCGCAACTTCTCCGGCGACTGCTGCTACACGACCCAGCGGCACTTCATCGACCGCCTGCTCGACGGCGGCGAGTTCGAGACCAACGGCCCCGACTACCTGCGGACGCTGGCCGTCCAGGATGCGGTCTACGCCTCCGCCGCCAACGGGATGCCTCAGACCGTGAACTTCTGTGAGACGCCGTCGTAGGGTGGGCATGATGAAGCAGCGGTTTTCCGATCAACTGGCCCAATGCGAATGCTGCCCGCGCCGGTGCGGCGTCAACCGGCTCGAAGGCAGGACGGGATTCTGCCGGATCGCGGCCGGGGCACAGGTCGCCCATGCCGGTCTGCACCATGGAGAAGAGCCCCCGATCTCCGGCACGCGCGGCTCCGGGACTATCTTCTTCGACGGCTGCAATCTACGCTGCGTCTTCTGCCAGAACCACCAGATCAGCCAGGAATTCCACCCGAGCGAGACGAAGACCCTGACAACCGAGGCCCTCGCGGACGAGATGCTGCGGCTGGCCGACGCGGGCGCTCACAATATCAACCTGGTGTCGCCTTCCCACGTGATCTTCCAGGCAGCCGATGCCATCGTCGCAGCCCGGGCCCGGGACCTGGCCGTTCCCATCGTGTACAATTCCAACGGCTACGATTCCGTGGACGCCCTGCGGCAGGTGGAGGGACTGATCGATATCTATCTGCCGGATATCAAGTACCTCTCGAACGATCTGGCCCGGCGCTATTCCGGCGCCGGCAACTACGCCGAGGTCATTCCCGGCGTGCTCGCGGAGATGCTCCGGCAGGTCGGGCACCTGGAGATGGACGACCACGGCATCGCCCGCCGGGGCCTGCTGGTCCGCCACCTGGTCCTGCCCGGCGCCGTGGACAACAGTCGCCGGTGCCTGGCCCTGCTGGCGCAGCTCGCGCCGGCCACGCACGTCAGCATCATGTCGCAGTACTCCCCCCAGTACCGGGCCAACCGATACCCCCCGATCGACCGCCCCTTGACCGTCCGCGAGTACGACGAGGTCACCGATTACGCGCTGGAGTTGGGCCTGGAAAACGCCTTCATCCAGGAGCTCGACAGCCGCCACCGCTACCTCCCCGACTTCGATCAGGACCGTCCGTTCGAGTAGCCTCGTCGCCCTCGGCGCGAAACGCCGCTGCGCGTCGGGCTTCCTGAGAAACCGGCGCCGGGTGCTCTTCGTAGGGCGAGCGTCCCCGCTCGCCGAAGATGTCGTGGGAGAACGCACGACCTACGCCCAGAGCGGTTCGCGCGACCATTACCGAGCTTGTTCATCAAGACTCATTCGTTGTAGGGTGGGGCTTGCCCCACCAGGAAGCCGGACCCAAGGAAAGCGGTGGGGCAAGCCCCACCCTACACATTGCCGAACTTGCTCGTCGAAACTCATTAGGCGGGTCCAGACCGCGTAGCGGCTCCAGACTTGATAGACATGGAAGGCAGGACGGTTCCGACCCGCGTAAACGCGGAACTCCGAACCGCTTCATCGCCGGACATGCGGTGACCCTGCGCGGACAGGGGGTCCGGTTGTCACCACTCTGGCAACTGTGGTATGATCCCTGCGGCTTCGACAGGAGCAACCTCAATCTTCTTTGCAGGGGACGATATGAGCCGGTTGAAATCGATCATGACCCGACGTGCCGTGAAATCCAGTGTGGTCGTTCTTCTGTTGGCGGGTGGGTTGCTGGCGCTGGCGGGCGGCGGTGCGGCGCCGGCGGCCAAGCCGCTGCGCATCTACATCGTCACGGACCTGGAGGGGGCCAGCGGCGTCTACCAGTTCGCCCAGACCCGCGAGACCGGGCCGCTCAACGAGAAAGCGAAAGAGTACCTGATGGGCGACATCGCCGCGGTCGTCCGCGGGCTGCGGGCCGGCGGCGCGACCGACATCGTCATCCTGGATGGCCACGGCTCGCAGGCGTTCGTCCCGCACCTGATGGAACCCGGGGCCACATACATTACCGGTAAACCGCGTCCGGGCCCGCTGACGGGCCTCGACGGCTCGTTCGCCGGCATGGTCCAATTGGGCGCCCACGCGATGATGGGGACCCCCGACGGCGTCCTCTGCCACACGCAATCGTCGCGCACGGAGAACCGCTACTGGTATAACGGCGTGGAATCGGGCGAGCTGGTCCAGTGTGCGGCCATTGCGGGCGCTTACGGCATCCCGACGATCTTAGTGACGGGCGATGAGGCAACCTGCCGGGAGTCCCGGCAGTTCTTCGGGCCCGAGTGCGTCACGGTCGCCGTCAAGCGGGGCCTCTCCCGTGAGGCCGCGGAGCTGTACCCCTTCGAAGAGACCCGCCGGGCCCTCTACGAAGGCGCCAAACGGGCCATGGCCGCGCTGCCGCGCTGCAAACCCTACAAGCTGACGCTGCCCATTCAGGCGAAGAAGGAATACCTGGTCTTCGACGATCCCACCAAGCCGGGCCGCAAAGCCACCAAGGAAGGCACCATCGAGGACGTCCTGAAGCTGATGAGCTTCTAAGATCGCCACGAGACAGCATCTGTGCCGCCTGCATAGCCCGCTGGGAGCCGATAAGGACCACCGAAAAATATGTATTTCCCACGATTGACATCGGAGGCCGTAGCCGGGTAACCTATGGCCATCGTGGTTCTGGAGAGACAACGTCTAAGAAAGGAGGAAGGCCATGCTCTGCAACGGGTTGAGAATCAGGCAAGTCATCGTCGTGACGGCAGTCCTCTGCCTGGGCTCGGTGGCATGGGCGGACCGGACGATCACCGCGACCAGCGGCAACGACACCCTCTACTTCGGGGTCGTGAACGATGGCGGCGTCCGGAAGCTCTGCGTCCTGGCGCGGACCGGTTCGGGGGCGTTCTCCACGGGCCTCTACAACATGGACACAGGCCGCCTGACCATCCGGGGGGAAGGCGGCAACGATCGCATCGAGGCGATCAGCGATGACGAGAAAGAGGGGGTGACCTTCCTCGACATCGCCCTCCTGACGTTCACGGAGATTTACTTGTACGGCGGGCCGGGCAACGACGATCTCTGGGGCACGTCCAAAGCAGACTATCTCTACGGCGAGGGCGGCAACGATCGTCTGGTCGGTGGACAGGGGGCGGACCACCTGTACGGGGGAGCAGACGACGACTTCCTGTCCGGCTACGGGGGCGATGACGTCCTGGACGGAGGCACCGGGGACGACTTCCTGTGTGGCGATCAGGGCAACGACATCCTGTTCGGCGGCGCCGGCAACGATATCCTGGTCGGCGGAACGGGCAACGACACGCTCGACGGCGGCACAGGCTCAGACAGCTCCTGGTGCCGGACCGTGCCCGCGCCCAATCCCCAGGCGCAATGGGATGACGCCACCGACAACCCCGCCAGTTCCGATTGCGGCGACACGACAGCGCCGGTCAGCGTGGAAGTCCAGGAGAGGGGCAACCCCTACAACGACTGGGTCAACATGGCCAGTTACGGCCACGGAATAACCTACTATCATCGCACGACGAGCAATCCCCGGCTCCTGATGGCCGACGCGGCCGCAGGCGCCATCATTCTACAGTCCACCGGCGGCGATCGGCCTGTCGTCGGCGACTTCGATCGGGACGGACGCAACGACGATGTCGCGGTCTTTCGCGCCGCGACGGGCACCTGGTACTACGATTACAACCAGGACGGCACCGCCGACGCCACGTCCCACTGGGCGGAGCCGGGCGATATCCCCCTGGCGGGCGACTTCGACGGTGACGGCCAGATCGACGACGTCGCGGTCTTCCGGCCCGGCAACTGCATGTGGTACTTCGATTACAGCCACAATGGCACGACCGACCGGACCAGCGGCCCGTGGGGCAACCCGGGCGACATTCCCTTCGCCGGCAGTTTCGATACGGATCGCAAGTGCGACGACGTGGGCTACCCTCTGTCGATGGAGCATATCATGTGGAACTGGTTCCACGAGAAGCGACAGAGAGACCCCGCGTGGTCCGGGGAGGCCGGCTTCCTGGGGGCCGATGGCCGGCTCAACACCGCAGATTCGAGCACGCAGGGCTCGTTCTACGACATCCGCTATGACATCGGGAACGTCAATTGGAACCCGGCCACCGGGCAGGCTACCGGCGCCGTGCAGCAGTGGCTCAAGAACTGTCCGGGCGTCGGCTGGGGCAACGACGGAGATCAGAACGCGGGCCTGCCGTTTGTGGCCAACCAGTACAGCGACGGGTGCAACGATGCCTATCCCGTCTCGATCACGATCGGCACCGGCGGGCGTTTCAAGAGCATGGCGCACCTGCAGGCCGTGATCGAAGGCTTTATCAACCACGACATCCCGCTGGTAATCGCAGTCGAAAACGGCGGGCACTTCAACGTTCTGATCGGGTACTGGCAAGCGGGCAGCTCGTACTACCTCTACACCGCCGAGCCGCTGGACGGCTGGGGCCGGCCCTTCTACGGCAAGCCCATGCGTTGGCGCCGCATGATCCTGAGCGACGACATGCTGCCCAACGGCACCGGCACCCTCGTGGGCATGATGCTCTACGGCCATGCCGTCCGGCGTGGCGTAGGGGCCGACTGGGCCCAGAAGATCGACCGGGACTACGGCAGCAACCTGCTCTGCGGCTACCTCCGATAGAGAGCCCGGAATTCCCGGGGCCCTGCTTGCCGGCGCAGGCAGTAGATGGCAGGTGGTGGATTCTGCGTTTTTTCTCACCTGCCTCCGGGAAAATGCCGTATAATAACTGATGATGGGCATGAAGAACGGACCAATGCAAGGCAGGTGCGGCCCGGTGGCGGCCCTGGCGTTCCTGACGCCGATGATGCTGTTCAACGCGTCCCAGGCGTTGACGCTGTGCGTACGCCATGACGGGCGTGTAGCCATCGAGGCTCTTGTCAACAACCGCTGCCCCTGCGAAGCCCACCCCGCGCCGACGGACCCGGATAACACCATTGCCGGTACCGGGTCCCGCCTGGCGGAAGAGGGATGCCAATCCTGCACCGGTCTTTTCCTCCCCGTCGGCCTGTGCCGTGGCCGCTCGATGCCGACGCATACAAGTCCAGGTCTTGGCGTCTGCCCTGCTGTGGGCAGCCACGGAGCACTATCTCTGCCGGACATTCTCGACGTGGGAGAAGCCGTACCGTTCGAATCCCCCCCACTCTCCATCTGCTATCATCTTCCTCTGAACAGCACCATTCTGCGCGTGTGATCCCAGCCCCTTCGTGTAGTGGGAAGTCTGATGTTTGATGGTTAGAGTGAGAAGCCGCTCCTCCGAATCAACCATCAGCCTTCAACCATCAACCATCCAACGCAGGAGCACCGTATGCAGGCAGGCACACTTGGCGTTGTCGTTCTCATGGTCCTCGCCACAGGCGCGGGGAATGAGGCCGAGAACTCGAGAGACAATGGTCCCATCACCTTGCGGGATGCGCTGGCACTCGCACAGGCGCGCAGCCCGGAGCTCGCCGTCTTCCCGTATGAGCTGCGGGCCGCCGAGGCGCGGGTCCTGCAGGCGGGCCTGCGCCCGAACCCCGAGCTGCAGATCGAGATCGAGGAATTCGGCGGCCGGGGCGAACGGCGCGGCTTCGAGGGAGCGGAAACGAGCGTGCAGATCGGCCTGCCGATCGAGTTGGCCGGCAAGCGGGCCAAGCGCGGCCGCGTCGCCGCGTTGGACAAGGACCTGGTGCAGTGGGACTACGAGGCGGCCCGTCTGGACGTGATGCGCGAGGTGGGTCAGGCGTTCGCGTCCGTGCTGGCGGCGCAGGAGCGGCTGGCCCTGGCCGAGCGGCTGCTCGAATTGTCGCGTCAGGCGCAAACGGCGGTCGCCCAGCGGGTCCAGGCCGGCAAAGACTCGCCCGTCGATGACTTGCGGGCCAATGTCGCGCTATCCGAAAGCCGGATCGAGCGACAAAAGGCCGAAAAGGCGCTGATCGTCGCCCGGCACCGCTTGGCGGCCACTTGGGGCGACCGCACACCCCGCTTCAAAAAGGGCGAAGGCGAATTCTACACCACCGCCGCCCCGGTGCCGTTGGAGCAGTTGGTGGCTTCGATATCCGACAATCCCGATCTGATGCGTTGGCGGGCGGAGCAGGAGAGGCGCCAGGCGGCCCTGCGTCTGGCACGGGCCCAGGGGGTGCCGGACATCACGATAGGCGGCGGGATGCAGCGATTCGCACAAACTGACGACACGGCGCTGGTCTTCGGCTTGTCGGTGCCCCTGCCGTTGTTCGACCGTAACCAGGGAGGCGTTCTGGAGGCAACGGCGGAATTGGCGAAGACCCAGCGGCAGTACGAGGCCGCTCAGGTCAAGACCCTGGCGGCCTTGGCAGAAGCGGCGGGCGCCCTGGCGGCCGCCTATGACGAGGTCACGATTCTGCAAAACGACGTGCTGCCCAAGGCCAAACAGGTCTTCGATGCGGCTCAGCAGGGCTATTTGCAGGGTAAGTTTGATTATCTCTACCTGTTGGACGCCCAGCGCACGCTCTTTCAGACGCAGGCGCAACACGCCGATTCGGTCGAGGCGTACCACCGGGCGCAGGCCGAGGTCCAACGGTTGATCGGCCGACTGCCACAGGTCGCGTTTCCGCAAAAAGAGTCAGCGAGGGCTCAACCATGAACATGAAGGACGTTCCTATGACCGCAGTCGTGCGTCTGGCGGGCTGGGCTCTGAGCTTGGGAGCCATGGCCAGGGAGACCCTGCGGCGCCCGACCGGCGGCCACAATGCTTTTGACATGACACGCCGATTGCAGTATACGGTATTCATGCGCTTGTTCTGGCTGACGGTTTTGGTTTGCTTTCTGTGGGTTTACATGCATGAGGCGGTGGCCCACGTGGATGTCGGCGAGTGTGCCGAGGACTCCGCTGGCAGACATCACGACGAAGGGTCCCAGTCCGGCGACTGCGCAGATTCGCACGACGACCATCATGGCAGCGATTGCCATGAGCACTTTCGTGGCGCGGTCGCAGCCCTCGCCAAACCTGTCATCAAGGACTTGGGGATGCCCGGGCTTCCTGTCCCCTTCGCTTCCCGCGGGATGCCTCCGCAGGAGTATCTCTTGCACCTTCTCGGGCGGGGCCTTTGCCCACCGGCACCCGACCCGCCGCGCTACCTCTCTGCGCAGACGTTGCTGCTGTGATCCGCCATGGCGTTTCTGCCGGTGTCCCTCTGTACACCCGCACGGGAACGGTCCGAACAAGATGGGCTATCCCCCACCGGCAGGCCTGAGACTTCCGTCAAACACCTGATAACTCCTGTATCTGGAGGTCATCCGAGAATGAACAGACATATCCTCGGTACCGTCTTCGTGTTCCCGGTAGCGGTGGGACTTGCGACGGCTACCCTGACCGGAGGCTGCACAACTCCTGGCAGGTCCCAGGAACCGCTGGCCGGGTCTGCTCGTCAGACCGGCCCTGCTGGCAACGTGCCGTCACAATCCGACGAACCCGTATCGCACGAAGTCGCTGAGCCGCAAGGAACAGTCACCTTGAAGCACGCCATCGGCTACGCCTTGATGAACAGCCCCTCCCTCAGGGTGTTCTCGCTCGAAACTCGGATTGCTGACGCGAGGAAGCTGCAAGCGGGGCTGCGCCCCAATCCCGCGTTGAGCATACAGGTGGAGGATTTTGCAGGTTCCGGGGACCGGCGCGGGTTCGACGCCTCGGAGACCACCATCGGAATCGGCCAAGTCCTGGAGCTTGCCGGCAAGCGGGAGAAACGCGTGGCTGTCGCGGGCGCTGAGGAGAAATTGGCCCGGTTGGACTACGAGGCCAAGCGACTGGATGTGACGAATCAGGTCGCCCGGGCGTTCATCGATGTTCTGGCCGCCCAGGAACAACGGGACTTGGCGGAAGACCTCGTGCAACTGGCCGAGAAGGTCCAGGAGGTCGTACGCCAGCGCGTCGAGGCAGGCAAGGACTCCCCGGTTGAGCAGGCCAAGGCCCAGGTGGCTCTGTCGTCGGCCCGCGTCACGTTGCGGGCGGCCCAGGAGCGGCTGGCTTCCGCCCGGCAGATCCTCGCGACCGCGTGGGGTGGGGAGAATCCCCGATTTGAAAATGCGACCGGTGACTTGTACGGAGTCCGGCCCATCCCCGGCTTCGAGCAGTTGGCCCGGCGAATTCCCGAGAATCCTGCCATCGAGCGTTGGGTGGCCAACGAGCGGGCGCGGAAGGCCGAGTTGGCCCTTCAGAAGGCGAAGGTTACGCCGGACCTTGATGTCAATGGCGGCCTTCGATATGCCGCCGGGGGCGATGACACCGCGCTCGTGGTGGGGCTTGCGATTCCACTGCCGGTATTTGATAGAAACCAGGCAGGGGTCCAGGCAGCAACTCTGCAACTGGCGCAGGCCCGGGAGAATACGAAAGTGGCCGTCCTGGATGCGAGAAGGAGTCTGTCGGAGGCGACAGCGCAGGCGACCGGCGCCCTGGCCGAGGTGACCGCCCTGCGCGAGGAGATACTGCCCTCGGCCCAAAAGACCCTGACCGCCATCGAGGAAGGCTATCGTCAGGGCAAGTTCGACTACCTGAGCCTGCTGGACGCGCAAAGGACCTACTTCGACGCCCAGCAGCAATACCTCAATGCGTTGACGACCTATCACAAGGCCAGAACAGACATCGAACTGCTGGTTGGCCGATCCATCGATGCCGCCGAACAGAATCTCTGAGAAGTGAGGATAGACCCATGAAACAGAACGGTTTGTTTGTCATCGTCGTGCTTGCCGTAGGCGTTGCCCTGGGAATCGGAACCACCAAACTGGGCCTCCTGCCCGGCGATACTGGGAGCGATCTCGCGGTAGTTGCAGCCACGTCAGAGGACGCGCACGACCATACCGCCGGGGGGCACGCCCATGGCGACGCAAAGACATCCCAAATCACCGTCTGGGGCGAACGTTTCGAGGTGTTCCTGGAGCATCCATACCTCGTGGCCGGGGAGCCGGCGGCATTCGTCACGCACGTCTCCGACCTGACGACCGGCGAGCCGCGCACGGCCGGGCCGGTGGTCTTTGTTCTCACGAACAGTGCCGGGGCATTGAAGGAATACG
>VGYL01000189.1 GCA_016872975.1 Planctomycetota bacterium | reverse complement strand
GCCTGGAAACCCAGCACTTCCCCGACTCGCCCAACAAGCCGCACTTCCCCTCCACCGTCCTGCGCCCCGGCCAGAAATTCGAGAGCACCACCATCTTCCGATTCTCTTCAAAATAGAAGCCGCTGCAATTCGGAGTCCGGTTCGGAGTCCCGCCTTTAGTACTACAACGCTATCTTGTGGGACCGCAGTAGTCGTAAGTCATTATGAAACAATGAGATACGGGAATGTCACTTCGGCGCCTTAACGCCAATAAGGCTACGGGGTGACATTTTCATAACCTCCTGTTCTAGCGTAGCTTATGTCAAACCGAGGGACAAATCGTAGCGTTGTGGTATTAGGCGGGTCGAACAGTCCGGCCCTCCTTCTCTCTTCCGTGCTCGGAGCAGACGGAGCCGGCTGCGCCGGAGGACCCTCATACCCGCCTAATGAGTTTTGACGAACAAGATCGGTAATCAGAGCCCGGCGACGGGCGCTCTTCGTAGGGCGAGCGTCCCCGCTCGCCGAAGATGTCGTGCGAGGACGCACGACCTACGCGGAGAGTGATTCGGGCGGCCATTACCGAAGTTGCACGTCAAAACTCATAAGGCGGAACTCCGAACGGAAGACCCCGGACCCGCCGGAAGGTGGGGCTTCGAGCCGTCGGGCTTTTTGACTTGCCAAGGTCAGGGGTATCCTCTATTCTCTTGTCGTCCGGAAGGTCCATGGACAACCGTTGGGGTCTGCAGCAAGCACTGATCGAACCGAAAGGAACCACTGATGAAGCATCCGGGGACTCTGGGAATCACTGTCGTTATTTTGCTGACCGCTGTTTGCACCCACGCACCGGCCGCGACGGAACAGGACTACTGGCCGGCTTGGCGCGGACCTGCCATGAATGGGACGGCCGCCCGGGGCAATCCGCCCGTGACCTGGAGCGAAACGGAGAATATCAAGTGGAAGGTGGAGATCCCCGGCAAGGGACATTCCTCCCCCGTGATCTGGGGCGACAAGATCTTCCTCCAAACCGCCATCGACACCGACCAGGCCCCGTCCACCGAGGCTCAACCTGCTCCGCCGGCGACGGCTTCCCCGAGCGGCCGGGGCGGTCGCGGCGGGCTCAGCGGGCCGGCACCCAAGACGGTCCACAAGTTCGACCTCCTGTGCCTGGACCGGAATACGGGCAAGGTCCTATGGCAAAGGACCGCCACCGAGGCGGTGCCGCACGAAGGCCACCAGCGGACCGGCACCTTCGCGTCCTATTCGCCTGTCACAGACGGCAAGTACGTCTGGGCCGGCTTCGGCTCGCGCGGCCTGTACTGCTTCGATCTGGACGGCAACCTCCAGTGGAGCAAACCCCTGCCCACGATGCGCACCCTGATGAGTTTTGGCGAGGGCAGCTCACCTGCTCTGGCCGGGGAGGCGGTCATCGTCGTCAGCGATCACGAGGGCGATTCCGCGATTTTCGCCTTCAACAAGGTCACCGGCGCGGAGCTCTGGCGCAAGGAGCGGGACGAGCGCACGTCCTGGGCGACGCCCGCCATTACCGAGGTGGACGGCCGGATGCAGGCGATCATCAGCGCCACCAATCTCATTCGCAGCTACGATGTCAAGAGCGGCGAGATCATCTGGCAGTGCAAGGGCCAGACGCGGAACGTCATTCCGACGCCGGTCTTCGGTTTCGGCATGGTCTTCTGCACCAGCGGCTATCAGGGCTCATCCCTGCAGGCGATCAAGCTGGCCGGCAGCACCGGGGACCTCAGCGGGAGCGATGCCATCGCCTGGCAGGTCAACCGGGGCACGCCCTATGTCCCTTCCCCCCTGCTCTATGGGAACCGGATCTACGTCTTCGCGGTCTACACACAGAGACTGTCCTGCTACGAGGCCCGGACGGGCCAACCCCGGTTCACCGACCAGACGTTGGAGGGAATCAATCAGGTCTATTCTTCGCCCGTGGGCGTGGCCGACCGCGTGTACTGCCCCGGCCGCAACGGCGTGACGGTCGTGCTCAAGAACGCCGACACGTTCGAGGTCCTGGCGACCAACACGCTCGACGACGGCTTCGACGCCAGCCCCGCGCTCATCGGCGACGAGATGTATCTGCGCGGCAACCGGTTCCTCTACTGCATCGCGAAGAGGTAGCGGGGGCGCAATGGAATGATGGAATACTATTCCATCATTCCAATCTTCCTACCCTCGCACCTGCACCTTCGCCAGTTGCTCGTAGAACTCGATGATGCCGCTGTGGTCGTTGCCGGCTTTGCCGTCCGTGCGGAGGGCCTGCAGGATCTGCATGACCACGCCCGACAGCGGCACGGGCACGCCGAGCTCGTGAGCGGTGTCCAGGGCGTTGGCCATGTCCTTGATGTGCAGCTCGATCCGGAAGCCCGGCTTGAAATTGCCCTTGAGGGCCAGGGGTGCCTTGGCGTCCAGGACCGCACTGCCCGCGAGGCCGCCGCGGATCGCCTGGAAGACCTTCTCGGGATTTACGCCCGCCTTGGTCGCCAGGACCAGGGCCTCCGACATCGCGGCGATGTTCAGGGCAACGATAATCTGATTGGCCAGCTTCGTGACGTTGCCGCTGCCGATCTCGCCGACCCGCGTGACGGACGAGCCCATCTTGGCGAGAATGTCCTTCACCTGGTCGAAGGTCTCCTGCGGCCCGCCCACCATGATCGCCAGAGTCCCCGCGATCGCCTTGGGCTCGCCGCCACTGACGGGGGCGTCGAGCATGGCGACGCCTTTCTCCCGAGCCTGAGCCGCGATCTCCTGGCTGGCCAAGGGCGCGATGGAGCTCATATCGACGAGGATAGTCCCCGGTTTGGCCCCCTCCAGCACGCCGCCGGGTCCGAGCACCGCCTCGCGCACGTGCGGCGAGTTGGGCAGCATGGTGATGACGACCTCGCTCTGGGCCGCGACGTCCTTGCCGGAGGCCCCGCGCCGCGCGCCGGCCCGGACCAGATCGTCCATCCGCTCGGAGAGAATGTCGAACACGGTCAACTCGTATCCGGCCTTGACGAGATTCTGCGCCATGGGCTTGCCCATGATGCCCAAACCGATAAAACCGATTTTTCTCATCCGTCCGTTCCTTTCGTAGGGTGGGCTGTGCCCACCATCCGGTCCGCGATCGACAGAAAGCGGTGGGCACAGCCCACCCTACCGCCGATCACAACCGGAGGTTCTCCATCAGTTTCCAGCCGGCCTCGATGAATTGCGAGAGCGTTCTTTGCGTAACGCCGTACGTGACGAACTCGGTTGGCTTCATGCCGTCCGGCTCGTAGGCCCGCACAAAATCCGGGATCTGCGCAAGCCTCTCGACCACGTCGGCGGAGACAGGCCTTTCGATTCGCTCCTCCTGCGGCAGATCACCCGCCAGCAGCATCTCCTGGATCGAAGGGAAGATCGACATGATGAGGTCGGCTCCGGCCAGTTCCGTCATATGGTGCGTCCCGCGCAGGGCGGCGATGATCAGGACGGCCTCGTAGCCGCGCTCCTTGTAGAGCAAATAGGCCCGCTTCGTAACGGCCAGGCCCGCTTGCCGGATGTCCGCTTCGCTGACGTTCGCAGAGCAGTCATGGGCGACCTCCCGCAGGTAGTCGTCCAGCCGGCCGATCATGATGACGGCGAAGCACTTGCCCGGCGTGAGGCCTTTGGCTTGGGCCCGCGCGCGGCCGCGACGGTACCGCTCGGCACAGGCAACCACCTGGGGCACAGTGTAACTGATCGTCAGCGTGCAGGTGATGCCTTCGGCGGCACAGTCCTCCAGGACATCGAGTCCCGCGGCCGTGGCCGGCAGCTTGACCGCGATATTGGGGGCCAGCTTGTGAAAACGCCGGGCCATGGCCAGCATGGGCTCCCGCTCCCCGGCCCGCGTGGGATTCACCTGGGCACAGACATACCCCGTCTGTCCGCCGGTCTTCTCATATTGGGGCAGCAACTGCTCGGCCGCGTGCCGGACCACGAGGCCCATCAACCCTTCGGCCTTCTGCTCCGGCTCGGGGTTCTGCGCGAGCACCTTCTGAATCTCCGTCGCCCAGAGGGTCTTGTTGGCATGCAGCGCCACGCTGGCAAGGAACGGATTGGTGGTCGCTCCGATAGCGCCCCGCTCGATCCCCCGCTTCAGTTCCGCGGGGTCCGCCGAATCGTGCCACCAGGTGGTCCTGGTCTTGCTGATCGCCCAACGCAGATAATCCTGTCTCATCCCAGACTCCTGACAAATCGCATCGTGGCATGGGCATCTTGCCCATAAGTATCACGGGCGCGAGCGCCCGTGCCGCGCGAGCGACGATAAGATACCCCGCGACGAGGCCCGGCACAAGAGCATCTGGCTCGTAGTGACGCCGTCAGGCGTTTCTTCGGATCTGCCCTCAGTGGGTGGGTGAGAAGCCAGCGTTCTCTGGGTGGCATCGTCAAGCGGAGTCAGGGCTCCCAATCGCGATTCATCGCGATTGGGAACCCTCTTCGGAGCTTGGCGATGGCGGATTCTCCGTGCGCCGGACCATTGCCAAGGCCTCGGGCCTTGACGATGGGGTTCGCGGGCACCAGCGCAGAGTCCCTGATCTGGGGTGCGTTCCCTTATACGGCCAAGCCATCGTCAAGGGCAAGCCCTTGGCGATGCCACCCGAGCCGTCCACTGCCCAGAAGACGCCCCCGACGAAGCAATCGCGATGCTCAGCGCAACAGATGGCTTCTCTGCCCTGTAGCGACATTTCGCGCGCATGACGGTGTCACGCCGATCAAGGCTCCTGGCGGAGCTTGTCCGAAGCGCCGGCGGCGGCGTAGATCCGGGCCACCTTCGCCTGAGCCTCGCCTTCCCAACCTCGGAGGGTCAAAGGACGCGGGGCGAGCATCCCGAGCACGTCCGGGATGTCGCACACCCGCAGGACGTTCAGGAACTGCGGCGCGTCGGGGTCCATGTGGGAGGCAGGCGGCCGGATGGCGACCACGCCCGCGATCTCGGGCTCCAACAGGGCCGCATAGGCGGCCAGAACAGCCGCGGCTCCCTCGCCGGCCACAGAGATGAGGCGGTCCGGATACTTGGCCCGCAAGTGGCGGGCCGCCGCGATGACGTCCCAGACGCGTCCGGCGTCCACCGTTCGACCGAGCAGAACATGGGCCCGCTCCACGTAGTTCGGCGGATTCTTCCGGGTCCAGCGCGTCGGGCCCGCGCCGCGAGGGGTGCACGCATACACAACATCGCCCCACTGGCGCAGGGCCTCCAGGCGCTCGGCCGATCGTGCGCCCGGATCGGGATTCTCCACGAGCAGTACGGCACTCTGCAGCCTTCTACCGACGGGCGAGTCCACTGCCAGTCGCAGATCCACGCGGATGCCGGGCTCGGAGGTGAGTTGCTCCCCAACCCCCTGAGCCGGCGGGATTCGCTCGGGGAAGTAGCCGAACGCCACGCGACGCAGTTCGGTCACAATCGGAGCCCGCCACGTCTCGTACTCGCCCGGCTTCGGCGGCTTGACCTTGGCCATAGGCACGAAATGCCGGTCGATCGTCGTATTCAACTCGTCTTTCGGAATGTCGGAATCCTGGGGGAAGACGCGGAGCTTCTCCTGACCGATCGGGTACTCCCGCTTGTTGGCAGGGCCGGTCACCAGGTCCACCTCGCTGTCAGTGACAACGCGCGGATCGTTCTGGAGGTGCGTGTTGATGAAGCGGTAGGCCGCTTGGCGGATGTCCTGGCGGTAGGCGTGGCCGCCGATGCTGACGAAGCTGTCGACGAAGTCCCCGGCCCCGTAGAGGCTGTAAAGCCGCTCCAGACGGTTGATGACGCGCTGGTTGGCGTCCATCGGGAAGATCGGGTCCTGGTCGCTGTTGGTAAACAGCATGGCACGCGGGGCGATCAGGGACGCGATGCGGACCCAGGGCCAGCGGAAGGTGTTGTAGAGGAACATGCAATCGCAGTGGCCGTTGATCACGCGGTTGGACACATAGGACGGCAGATCGGCCATGCCGCTGACGGGGACCGCCACCTTCACCCGTTCATCGGCGGCGGCGATCCAGAAGGTGGCCGCCCCGCCGCCACTGATGCCGGTCACCGCGATCCGCTCGGGGTCCACGTCCGGCCGGCTGATCAGGTAGTCGATGCCGCGGATGCCGTTGAGACACTCGACGCCCGCGGAGGTGTAGCCGCGGGAATGCCACCACCAGCGGCCCTCGCGGTAGGTGCCGTGATGAATCGCCGCGATCTCGCCCAGTTGGAGCGTATCCACGACCAAACAGACATAGCCATGCCGGGCGAACCAGATGCCGTGCGCCTGGTACGGGGCCTTGTTGCCGTTGCGGCCGGCGTTGGAATGCCCACAGACGTACAGCACCGCCGGCAGACGCTGCCCCTTCTCCACCCGGGCCGGCCTGTAGAGGTTGCCGGTGACGTACAGTCGCGGCATGCTCTGGTAGTGGAGCATGTCCACGACGAAGCCATCGCCCTGGAGCGTCCCGGTGATCGTCGCCTGGAGCGGGGACTTGGCCGGCTCAGGCCATAGGCCCAGCATGTAGAGGTATTCCTGCCCGAACCTCTCGCGCTCGCTCTTCCAGTGCTCCAGGGACGCGATGTCCTGTTGAAACGTCTCGTGGATCTTGTCGGTCTCGCGCCGGAGATACTCCTGGATCATCTCATCGCCCGGCTGCCCCCGATCCGGCTGGCCGTACTGCTGCCCCAACCCGGAGCCAACCCCCACCCACGCCATGACACACACAACAACAAGGAGTCGCAATAGCCGCATGACGCATGCCCTTTCTCAAATCGGTCATGTCATTGCGAGGCCCGACGCGCAGCGGCGCTTCGCGCCGAGGGCGACGAAGCAATCTCAACTGCACACAGGTGAAGGAGATTGCCTTGCTCCGCCCGCAACGACATGGATTTCTCTACTTCTTCTCCGTTCCCGCCGCTGGCGTGAAGGCGCCGGTGGCAATCAGCAGCGGCTCGAATTTCGGCAGATCGTTGACCCGCACAGCACCCCAAGTCGTGTTCAAATGACCCAGCAGGCGCGGATTGTTCGCATACGTCAGGGAGTAGTCCACGAAGGCCTTGGCGGCCTCGGGCTTCTTCCAACTGGCCGGCCAGACCCGAAAGCCCTTCTCCAGGAACATCGGCACCGACTCATAGGCACTGCGCGGCTCATAATGCCAGTCGCAGATGACGATGTCCTTCGGGATCAGGTCGATCGCGCCGGCGGTGCCGTTGGCGCTGGCCTCCCACTTGCCGTACTTGATTGAGCCCGCATCGATCAGGCGGTCGCCCCACATGAGCATCTCGATCTTGTGCTTGCCGACGAGGTGCCGGTGGTAATCGTTGATTGCTTTGGCGAAAAGCTCCGCCTTGTCCTTGCCCTTGCAGCGGGAGCAGGCGTCCTCGCCGATCAGAAAGACCTCGTCCATGCCGACGTGCAGGGCCTCCGCCTCGAACGCCGCGATCAGCTCATCCATCAGCCGAAAGACGATCGGATTGACCTCCGGATGCAGCGGGCACCAGCTTCGGCAATAGATGTCCTTGTTCTCGGGATAGAGCCCGGGCGTCTCGTCGAACTGCGGGTATTTGGTCAACAACGGCCCCGTGTTGCGGCTCCACGACTGGTGGCCCAGGCACTGGAACTGCGGGATCAGGCGGACCCGGTGCTTCCTGCATTCGGCGAGCAGCGTGCCGATCTGCTCCTTGGTGCAGGCGTTGGGGGTCCGCAATTCCGGGTGGGACTCGTACTCGAACCCATAGTTGACCTCGACGACAATCGCATTGACGCCGAGCTGGGCCAGATGCCCCACGACCTCCGTCAGTCCCGCCGCCTGCCGGTTGCTCGACATGCCCAGATGCACGCCCAGCCAGGGCGCCGCACGAATTTCTGGCGCCAGAGACAGCAGAAGGCAAAGGCCAAACACCGGGACAATCAGCCGCTTTCTCATCGTGCAACCTTCCGTTAGAAGTCTGATGGTCAATCACAAATCATAAATGATGAATCATAAATCATAAATCATGGTCCCTTGGCCTCATGCTCCAAAGCCGCGTACTTCTGTGCCAGTTCGGTCACGGCGTCATCGCTCTTGTCCACGTACAATTCGAGCCAGCAGCCCTCGACGCCTTTCCTGGCCACGCGGATCCCCGCCGCCAGCCGGCCGCGATGATCGCCGCCCGCTTGGTCACCGGCGACCAAGGCCGCCATCAACCGGTCCGCGAGACTGCCCTGGGTCTGCTCGTAAGCCCGAGCCATGGCAAAGACGACGTCGCAGCCGACGAGCGTATTGCCCTGGCAGGCGTAGTATCTGCCCGAGGCGGCCCCCCACCACACCCCCGAGGGATCGGCGTTGGCCGGATTGCGGTTGGCCGCCCGGCCCGACATATCGATGATCGCAAGCTGCCGCTTGTCCCGCTGCGGATCGTCCCGCAGAAGCTCCGCCAGGACCTGTTCCGGCAGATGGCCCTTGGCGAGAAGATCGAGCGCGTGCTCCCCCCATTTTGGATTGTGCCAATGCTGCGTGCAAAACGCTCCCACCCCCGCCCGGACATACGGCACGACCTTTCCAACCGCCGGATACTTGCTGGCCACCGCCGCGCCGCAGACGCCGGTATTCGGATCGACCGCCACAATCGAGAACGTGCCGGACACTCCCTCGGCGGGATGGGCTTCAGCCCCGGCGGACAATCGGGCGGATGGCAAAGACCTCCCGTCACCGCCGCAAATTATCGTCATCAGGACAAAGACCGCGAGGCACAGGCCCCCGGCCAGTAACAGACAGCGAACGACGTGTTTGCGAGTTCTCTCCATACGAGTCCTCGGAAGATGCCGGAGTATGGTCACACGCCGCATATAGACCGCTTTTCCCCCGCCCTGTCAAGCACCTGTTTGGGCAATCGACACGCAGGAGGGGCAATGGTATGATATCCACACTGTCGACAGGGTTGACGAAACGCCATTCGGGGATTCGCTTGCATGAGAACGATTACCGCAACAGGGGACCCGTCACTGCGTGGCTTGCTCACGATATGTCTTTGCATCGTACTCTCCATCGGCGGCCGCACGTCGGCAGGGCCATCTGCCGGCACGGGCCGCACCATGAGATACACGCCCCGGTCGGCGGAAGAGGCGAGAGCCTGGCAGGCCGACGTCAGAGCCAGACTCGGGACACTGCTCAGAATCGATGACCTTGTCCGCCAGAGGCAGGCGCTTCCACTGGAGCCCCGGACACTCACCTCGACCGACGAGGGTGCCTACCGGGTCGAAGAACTGGAGATCCGCTCGACTCCTGGCCGGCGCATCCGGATCGTTGTCACACGGCCCACGAGGCCGCAAAGCCCCTCCCCCGCCGTGGTTTGCGTGGGTGGTCACGGGAGCGACTTGTACAGCCCCTACGATGCCAACAGCGTCCCGAAAGGCCCGGCCCGGGCCAAGGCCGACCGGATCTACCGGGGCTTTGGCACTGTCCTGGCGGCCAGAGGGTATGTGACGATTTCCACCACCGTAAGTCAGCACGATGTCCGCCAGTCGAATCGCCTGCTCATGGGCGAGCGGCTGTGGGACCTCATGCGCTGTGTCGATTACCTCGCGTCGCTGCCCGAAGTGGACCAGACGAGGATCGGCGGTGCGGGCCTGTCCTTGGGCGGCGAGATGACGATGTGGCTGGGGGCCATGGATGAGAGGATCGCGGCGACGGTCAGCTCGGGCTTCTTGACGACCATGGACCACATGGAGAAGAACCACTGTATGT
>VGYL01000188.1 GCA_016872975.1 Planctomycetota bacterium | reverse complement strand
GCTGAACAGCGGGCGAACCGATGTGCCCTACGAGGACTTCCGCGGCCACAAGCTCGACCGCCGGATGCTCGACCTGCTCCAGCGCTACTGACCTGGCGGGCGACATAGCACTCGCTCGTCACAGGCACAGTGTGCAGCCAAGTGTCCCCATCGCGGTGAGAGGCCCTGGGTGGCATCGTCAAGGCCGGTAGGCCTTGGCGATGGCTTCGCCGCGCATTGCCCAGCCCATCGCCAAGCTCCGAGGACTTCGCTTGACGATGCCACTCGGACCCTGCCCGTCGGGATACGACGGACTCCGCCGCCATCGGCATCACAACGCCGTCGAGGGCTCCTCGCCGGGCAAGCCGCCAGTCTCAACAGGAGGACGCACCCGGGCCGCTTGCGGGTGCTGGCGCAGCACGTAGAAGGCCCACAGGCCGGAGAGGACATATCCGGCCGGTGTGAGCTTCAGGACAAGACCCGTGCCTACCCGGTCCGCCACGGGCGCCAGGAGCATAAAGGCGATCGTGGCAATGCCCCAGGTGCCACCGACAATCAGGGCCATGCGCCGACCGAGATTGGCGCCGCGCGACTGGCGGGCCAGGGCAATGGTCAGGATGTAGGCGGACATGGCCGAGAAGCCCACGCCGAACAACAGCCAGGCCGCCGCCGCGTGTTGGGAGAATATGAGATACAGCACGATAAAAGGACTGGACAGCAGAAAGGCCCAGACGCAGGACGCCAAGTCCCCCTTGCGGTGGGCGATGGCCGTCCAGATGAAGGGACCGACGGTGCTGCCCCAGCCGAACATCGCGGCCGAGACGCCGCCGAACGCCAGCGTGAAGCCACGCTCGTGGAGATAGGTCGGCGTCAGTTGCAGGATCACGGTCGTCGAGACCGCCGCCGGCAGGCCCAGGCACAGAACCTTCCAGAATGGCAGGATGTGGTCCGATGAAGAAATGCTACGGCTATCGGGGTTTGCCTCCGCGTGCTCGACCGCCAGACGCACCCGGGCCAGGAGCATGGCCACGATCGCCACCGCCAGGGTAGGAATGAGCGGATAGAGGCCCTTGAGGCCATAGGAGGCCACCAAAGCCGCGGAGATCGCCCCGCCGCTGGCGAAGCCGAGGAACCCCGCGGTCATGAAGATCGCCGTGCTCAGGGCCGGCGCGATCCGGTCGAGCGCGTGAATCGCCCGCAGGCCCTCGGGGTGCGTGACGGCGACGCCCGCGCCGCTGATGACGCCCAACCCGATAATCAGAGCAATGCCCGCCAAGGACTGCGGCGCCAGGGCGATCAGGCAGATGCTCGCGGACAGGGCCACGCCCAGGTACAGGAACAGGGGCTTGGTCTTGTCCGGCCGCAGATGGCCCGTCAGGATCTGCACGCCGTTGGAGGCCAGCGGCACGGAGGCCAGCACCAAGCCGCCGCCGACCGCCAGCGTGACGCGGAAGTCCCGGCAGATCACCGGCAGAATCGCCGGCAGCACGTTGCCGAACATGTCCACCAGAAAGTGAACCCCCGAGAGGACGATCAACTGTGCCCATTGCGCCCGAACGGTGGGCCGTAGCCCACCCACTGCCTGATTCATACCGACCCTGCCGATCTCCGAATGATGCTGCCACGCGCAGAAAGGACAGAGCATACCGATTTCCCCCGCCAGTGCAAGAGACCGCGGACCTTTGATTCTTCGCCGGCCCGCTCACAGTGACAAACCTTGCGACAGCAACGGAACCAGGCTGGGGCGTCAGCGGTAGGGTGGGCTTCGCCCACCGCTCTCGTCGGGGCTTCTGGAAGTACGTCCGAACCGGCTGTGCCGGAGGAGTTTGTGGCCTTCCGGCTGCCTCGTGTCAAGGGCATCCCACTCTTGCTTGGAAGGCTCGTGTACTGCGCCGCCAGGATTGTTTTTCAACGATCCGGTAAAAGGCTAAAATCAGCAGCCTCGACCTGCGGGACGCTATCGAAAACGCGGTTGCGGAATCGCCTTTTAGCCTTTTACCGGGTCGTTGTTATTTTTACCCGGGTACTATTGACACCTGCATTTTACCCGGATATAATTCCGCCCATGGAACCTACCAAAAGATACACCGCCTTCGTCGGCGAACAGCTCGTGGCGTCCGGGTCTCGGGAAGAGTTGCGGCCGAAACTCAAGGCCGTCTTCGACCGCGATCGCAGCACCTTGTTCCTGATCTTTGACGACGAGACGGGCGCGCAGGTCGATTTCGATCTGCGCGGGACCGTCAAGGAAGTCCTGGCGCGGCACGGTCAGAGTCCGCCGCAGACCGGCCCGGGCCGGCCGAGACTGGGGGTGATCTCCCGGGAAGTCACTCTCCTGCCGCGGCATTGGGAATGGCTCGGCCTGCAGCCCAACGGGGCTTCGGCGACGATCCGCCGTCTGATCGACGAAGCACGGAAACGCGAGCCCGCGCAACTGCGCCGGCAACGGGCCCTGCAAGCGACCGAGCGTTTTCTCTTCGCCCTGGCCGGCAATCTTCCCGGCTACGAGGAGGCCTCGCGGGCTCTCTTTCAGGGCGACAGCCGGCGGTTCGCGGAACTGATGTCCCCGTGGCCCAAGGATGTGCGCGATTACGCGCTGCGACTTGCCAAAGGCGATTGAACCGGGCGCCGTGGCAACGGGGAACACCAGACTCCGTCGTGGGCCGTACGCAAATAGAATGTCCCTTCCACGGCCTCTTTGCCGACTTGCCATCCCAAGCCTCCGGATCTCACCACTTGCACGCGCATCAACGTCCGCTATGCCGACGGAGTCCTCAACTCCTTCTTTCGAGACTCATCTTTTGATCCCGCGGGACTCGAACCTCTGTGGGCAAGCTAGTACCGCATTTCGCAAGTCCTGAGACTACAAGGAGGAGGTTGCTTCGTGGCTGAAGCTCCTCGCAATGACATACTTGGGCACCCTATGTCATTGCGAGCGCGGCTCGCCGAGCGCGGCAATCATGTCATTGCGAGGAGCGCAGCGACGAAGCAACCTCACCATAGTCGCGGTACTTGTGAAATGGGGTACTAGTGCGAGGACAATCAAGCTTGGGAAGGCATGTTCACAAAGCTCGATTGATAGTCTTCTGAACTCAGCACCGTATCATACAGGCCGACATCCTCACCCTCATGCTTGTCGATCCCGGTATAGCCCAAGCTAGTGTCCTCGTAACGCTTGAACTTGTAGACCGCGTCGTTCATCAATGCGCTGTTGAACACGCCCAAGCTTACGAGGAGTTCGAAGTCCTTGACAGACAGGCCAGCGACTTTCTTGAACAGCCCGGGCTCCAGTTGCGTGATGACATTCCTGAGGCAGCGTTCGCGGAAGTCGGTCAGATACATGAATACTGGCACCCGCGTGGCAAATTTGATGAGTTTCTCCTGAATCTGCTTTCGCTTGCTCTTGTACTCCTTCTCTTCTTCCGTGAGTTCCTTCCGCTCCTTCGGAGTCATGTCCTCATCGTTCTTCTCTCTGCGTGCCTTCTTCACGGCATCGGACTTGTTGATGATGGTCTCGATGTCCTGATTCAGGCTACGGAATCCTTCAATGCTCATCAGCGCCTTCATGGCCGCTGCGTTGGCCATCAGTCGCTGCAAGGTTGCATTATCGACGTTCACCGGCAACGCGCTTTCCCATCGTCGGGCCAGGAGCGTTGCGGAAGTGCCGCTCATGCCATGACAGGAGGCAACGTCCGGGAGAAACCAGAGAGTGTGCGATAGAACGTTCAGGAGCCGCACATCTGAAAACGGCATAGGCGGCTTCTTCGCACCGAGCTTCAGATTGTCAACCGTGGTTGCCTGGAAGGCTCCCCGGATCAAGTCGAGCCATTTCTGAACGTCATTCTCATACTTGAAACGAGCGCCCTTGCCGGTCCCATCAGCCGAGAAGAACACATTCAGATCGAACTCGTTGAACTCACCCTGCATCGCGATTTCGCGGATGGCATCGGGCAGTTGATAGGTCATCAGCACCATGCGCGGCAGTGCCGCGTAAGGATTGGGCTCCGGCCCCGTCCACTCGCGCTTTTCGCGCTGCTCATCGGAATACGTCCAGTTGTCAATCTGCTCTTCAATGAATTCGCCCGTTGCGATCGCGCGGAACGGCGTGCCCGACAGATACAAATACGCGCCCGTCGTGATCGGCAGGGCGGCTTCGTCGAAATCCTTTTGCGCCTTGGGCTCGTCGGTTTCGATTTCCTCGCCCAACTCCACCGGCTCGCCCTCGAACAGGGCCTTTGCGTTCTCGCGCCACCGCCATAGTGGTATTCATCGAGAATGACGCAGTCCCCTTCCGTGTCGTGCACCCACTCGTTCTTGGTCTTGATCCCGCCGGTGCTTGGGTTCTTGCCCAGGTAGTCCTGAAACGACCCGAAGCAGACGATCGGCTTCTTCTTGTCGGCCTGTTCGAACGTGAGTCCGCCGGGGCGGATGAACTGCCAGCCGACGAAATTCACGTGGCGCTGCACGTCCTCTTCCCACGCGCTCTGCACCGCGGGCTTGAAGGTCAGCACCAGAATCCGACGCCAGCCCATGCGCTTGGCCAGTTGGTACGCGGCGAACGTCTTGCCGAAGCGCATCTTCGCGTTCCAGAGGAAATGCGACGGCTTATCGTGGTTCTGTCTTCGCCAGCGCTTGAAATACATCGCCGTGAGTTCGACGGCCTCCGCCTGCTCCGGGCGCATCTGGAAGTCCCAGTCGCGCTTGTGCTCGAACTGCTGCCCGCTGCGCAGCGCGGCGATTGCGGCCCGCACGTCGCTCTCACAGCACTCGAACCACTCGCCCGCTGAATTCTTGAACCCCGCCGCTTTCAGCTAGCGATGAACGTCCTTATCCGTGAACGCGGTCCCATCGTGCCGCATGGCCGATTCTTCCAGTATGATCCGGTACGGCTTGGGGCCGGGCGTCTTGATGTTGTAGATGTCGTCCAGACGCTCACGGGCGGTGCGCGTCGTGTACCCGACCTTGAGCTGCCCGCCGTACTGCGGGTTCGAGTCCTGGTAGGCATAGATCGTTGGACGCGAGTCAGGGCGGGGTGGGAAGAAATCATTGGCCATAATTCAATCTATCGCCGGGTTGGAGACAATTCGGTCAAACCTGTGCGACTCCACAGGCCACATGCGCATTCAATCGAGGCGGTCATTCTCGGCGGGCGGTACGTCCGGAACGGCCGCCAGGTATCTCTCGAAGTCCTCGCGCTTGGCGCCGGCAACCTCGCGCCGCAGCAACTCCACTGACTCCAGCGCCGACAGCTTCTCCGCCACCGCCAACGCGACGAAGTGCTCGAACGACATCCCCTCCAAGGCGGCGAGCCTCGCGGCACGCCGCTGAAACGACTCGGGAAGCTCCAGCGTCAGCTTGCTCATGACTTCACGTCCTTCTTCAACAACCTTACGAACTCGCCCGGCGTAACCGGTTCGATCCCCAGCTTCTCGCACCCAGCGGAGTGCCGAACGTTGTGCGTGACGATGTACCGACAGCTCGCGGCCAGCGCCAACTCCAATATCATATCATCTCCCGTGTCCGAAAGGTATGGCCGCCAGAGGAAATAGATCGGTTGCAGCCAGGCCACTGAGCCCAGGTAGCGCACGAATTCCAACGCCTCGTCGGCGGTCCGCCCCGGCGCAAGGTGTTCCGGCCGGGTGAGCGCATCCTGCCATTACAGGAAGAGCGCCACCGACAAGCAGACCTCGAAACGGTCGGACGGAATGGAACGGACCAGAGCGAAGCTCGCACCCCGCCGCGAACGTACCGCCGCCACCAGCACGCTTGTGTCCAACACAACTCTCAGTGGGGTCGAAGCAGCTTCATTCGTCGTCATTGCCGTTCTCCATCGGACGAACCAACGATTCGACGAATGCAATTTCGTCTGCGGTCAGCTTGTATTTCTTGTACAGCTTCTCATCGGACCACGACTGGTCGAAGTCCTGCATCGGAACAAAGGAGTAAACTTCGCGTGTTGTGCCTTGGGCTGGCTTATGCAGGAGAATTAGGAATCGTGTTAGCCGACAGAAGAGGTAGGACAACGCACTTTCAGCCTGACCCTTGGAGTCGAACGGGCCAATGCAGAGATAAGTCTCCGAGGAGATGGTGCCCGACTTGCAGACCGGGTCGAGAAACGTCGCGTTCTTGTCGCTCCAGATCTGCGCCGGCAGCAGGTCGAGAATGCGATTGGCCATCGCCGGCGGGGTGAAGACCTCATCGCTGCTGAGGTTCGCCAGGCAGTTGAGGACATCCGGGTTGTAATTACTTCCCTTCCGCATCTGCAAGCTTCAAATAATGGCTCAGGGGATAGTCCCTGACCGGTTCGGGGAAGAAGGCTTCTTCGCCGAGATCGGAGAAGAGCGGTTCCCCTTTCGTCCCGCCGAACGACAACAACGCGTGGAACTCGAAATCCCTGCGTTTCACCATGCTACCATTAAAGAGTGACCATTCGGAAAAGACGATGGGTTTCGGTTCATCGCCCACCGTCTGGAGCGATAGCGCGTCGCCATGGATGATGTTACGTTCGAGGACAAACCGAATAGCGCGCAGGAAATCTCCGTTGAAGAGACTCCTGCAGTGCCTCTCCACAATGCCAAGAAGGCGTCGGCGGCATTCCCTAACATTGTCCTCGAGAAGGTCAATGCCATAGATCGATGAA
Organism: Planctomycetota bacterium; assembly: GCA_016872975.1. Taxonomy (GTDB): domain Bacteria; phylum Planctomycetota; class Phycisphaerae; order Sedimentisphaerales; family Anaerobacaceae; genus PLanc-01. The sequence continues at coordinate 3,077 of VGYL01000188.1, read as the reverse complement.
ACCGCGAGCAAGGCGTATCGCTCGTGCTCGATCTGGCTGCGCCGGTAGCGTCTGTCCACCACGCGCAACTTCCTTTCGAGAATCTCGGCAAGAAAGTTGCCGGTGCCGCAAGCGGGTTCCAGAAAGCGAGAGTCAATGCGCTCGGTCTCCTGCTTGACGAGGTCAAGCATGGCATTGACCTCGCGTTTGGCGGTCAATACCTCGCCATAATCTGCGACCCTCTTCTTTGAAACAACGTGCTTTTCCATTGGCGGTGCGCCCGGCTCCCGGAACGCCAAATTCATGCGCGGGTTCTCAATGACAACCTGCTTCACTTATTCAGTGCTCCCTCAGTGGTCCTGCTTGTATGCCGCATTCAACTCAGTTCCGCCATATCGCGGCCTCTCAACCCTGTCACGGCTCCTGCATTCGGCCGCATCCTACCGGCTCTTATCGCCCAAGGCAAGGGATTTGCTCGTTCCATTTGTCGATTTTCTCTGTGTCCTCGGTGTCCTCTGTGGCTGAAAAGCAGTTCCCGGTTGGCAGTTCTCAGTTCCCAGTTGCGGCCTGCGGCCTGGCATCCTCAGCCGGGGGGCAGATATGGAGGATTGGAATGCTGGAACGGTGGAATGATGGGCGGAGGGTTTTCCTTGGCGTTCTTGGCGAATAGCAGGGCAGAATTCGTGTCGTAAGAGAGGTCCCAGGTTCGAAGTGTCAAGGGTGAAGCTGGAAATCTGCGCCAATCGGGAGATTGCCGCGCTGCGCTCGCACTTGTCTGATCTGCGGTTGAAGGAGAGCTGTTGAACCGAGGATGACAGAAAGGACAATGGCAGAAACGAAAATGAATCCGGTAGAACGGGAGACCTTCTTCGGCTCTCCCCATATTCCTTTCCACCATCTTCTTTTCTACCCCTGTTGGTTCCGGCCGCAGGCCGGGCTGGGTGAATCGGCGTGGACCCCCGCTCCTGCCTGCGCAGGAATGACATTCGCGGGGGCAGGTGTGTCTGCGGCCTTGAGAATGCAGTTCGCGCCCCGGATTGGAGTCCGGGGTGACAAGGTTGCCAGTTCCGAACGTGGCCGAAGAGCTGTTTTGACCAAGGGCGAGGGGTCCCCAACGCAAAGTGCCGCGTTGGGGAGCCCCGGGACGCGCTCGCCACGGCGGCTGTCCTGCCTGCGGCGGTTCCCGGCCCCGGCGGGGACAGAATTTCTGCTTTCTGTTCGATTTCTGTGGAACATACACGCATCGCGGAGCGTCTTTATTACTGGAAGGTTGCGAGTGTAAAGTTCGAAGTGTAACGTGTTAAGCGGGAGGAGCCGAGGGTCCGGACGCCGAGATTGCTTCGTCGCTGCGCTCCTCGCAATGACATTCTTCGCACTTCACACTTCACACTCGGCCGAAGGGCGTTTCTGCGGAACGAACCCAATGGGAAGGGAGTTTGAAGTGTCAAGCTGGGCAAGGTCGCGGTTGGGATACCCCACTATTCCAGTATTCTATCATTCCACGATCCCCGCCCGAGACCTTCCGCGCCAAACAAACCCAATTTCGGGACAGACCCAGCGAGGGATAACTACACTTGGGAAAAAGAGTTATGACGAATGGGACCGGCAATGGGCCCCGGAAAAACAAAGCCAATTTGGGAAGGGAGTTTCAAGTTTGAAGTGTCAAGTGTCAAGCTGGGCAAGGTCGCGGTTGGGATACCCCACTATTTCAGTATTCTATTATTCCACCATTCCCGCCCGATGCCTTTCGTGCGAAACAAACCCAATTCCGGCTACGGCGTCAGGAGGGGTAAAGGCTTTTCGGGAAAGGAGTTATGGGGAATCGCACGTGCGATCGGCCTCGAAAAAACAAAGCCAATCTGGGAAGGGAGTTTCCGGTTTGGAGTTTCAAGTGTCAAGCAGGGCAAGCCCCTGGTCGGGACTTCAGACTTCACACTTTACACTTCACACTCGGCCACAGGCCGTCCGTGCGGAATGGAGATCTTCTTTGCGGTGTGAGTCAGAACAGGCGGCCCACCTGGAAGACCACCAGGGTGACGACGTAGGCCAGGCCGGTCAGGCCGGCGAACTGGACGAGCGCCCAGCGCCAGGAGCCGGCTTCCTGCCGCGTGGCGGCCAGGGTGGCCACGCAGGGCGTCGAAATCATGGCGAACAACATGATGCAGAAGGCCGTCAGAGGCGTGTAGTTGGCCCGCAAACGGGCGCGCAGGACGTCAGGATTGGCCTCGGAGCCCGTGGCGTAGACGATGCTCAGTTGCGAGACGAAGACCTCCTTGGCCGCGGTGGCGCCGATCAGGGCGGTGCCGATCCGCCAGTCGAATCCGAGCGGCCGGATCGCGGGCTCCAGGAAGTGTCCCACGCGTCCCATGATCGAGTGCTCCAAGGCCGCCTGGCGAGCCTGCTCCGGCTCCACGCCGGCAAGCTGTCCGGCGGAGGGCTTCGGGAAGTTGGCCAGGCCCCACAGGACGATGGAGATCGCCAGGATCACGGTGCCGGCTTTGCGGAGGAACAGCCAGCCGCGTTGCCACATGTGGATCAGGACCGAGCGGGGCGTGGGCATACGGTACGGCGGCAACTCCATGACGAATGGCACGGTCTCGCCCTGGAAGAGCGTCAGACGCAGCAGCTTGGCGAGGACGACCGCCAGAATGATCCCGATCAGATAGATGGACCACATCACCGGCCCGCGCCAGTGCGGCGCGAAGAAGGCGGGGATGACCAGCGAGTAGATGGTCAGACGTGCTCCGCAACTCATCAGCGGGATCACCAGGATGGTCGTCAGGCGGTCGCGGCGGTTCTCGAGGATGCGCGTGGCCAGGATCGCCGGCACGGAGCAGCCGAAGCCGATCAGCATGGGGATGAAGCTCTTGCCGTGCAGACCGATCTTGTGCATCAGGCGATCCATCACGAATGCCGCCCGGGCCATGTAGCCGGTGTCCTCCAGCAAGGCGATCGCCAGGAACAGCAGCAGAATGTTGGGCAGGAAGACCACCACGCCTCCGACCCCGGCGATCACGCCCTCGACCAGCAGGGACCGCAGCCAACTGTCGCTGCCCGGGGGCCAGAGTCCCGCGACGGCGGTTCCGAGCCGGCCGAAG
>VGYL01000187.1 GCA_016872975.1 Planctomycetota bacterium | reverse complement strand
GAGGAACTTCGATGTTTGATGTTTGATGGTTGAAGTGAGGAGCCGTAGGCGGGTCCCTTCTCCAGCCGCTGCTCGTCGGCCACGATTCTCAGGGCAGCGCCCGGGGTGGCCTTCAGCGCCGTGTAGCCCAGCAGTTTCCCGCCGGGCTGGCAGAAGCACTGGTCGGGTGGGACGTACAGCATGCCGTTGCAGGGCACCATGCCGTACTTGCACGCGCCGCGGATCCAGTTGTTCTGGCCGTGGTTGTCGCCCTGGAAATCGAGGAACTCGGCCCCTTCGTACGAGCTGATCAGATACCGCTCCGTGGCCTTGTTGCGATAGCAGCGATGATGATGCTCGGGACTGCGCAGGTTGTTGACGAGGATGCGTTTCTTCTCCTCGCCCGTGCGGAGGTCCCAGCCGATCGCCAGGGCGTGGGCGCTCTTGTTGACGGGCTTACCCTCCTCATTGACGCAGGCGATGCCGCGCCAGACCAGCCCATCCACGACGAACAGATCGTCGCCTTCCGCCCCCGCGATGGGCGGCACCGTCTTGTCCCACAGCAATTCGCCGTTCGTGGCATCGTAGGCGGCCACGGACTTGGCATCGTGCATGACGATCACATCCTGCACCGTCACGAGCGTCCGCGGGACAACCTTGTCGGCCGGCGCCGTCCACAGATTCTCACCGGTATTCAGACGCAGCGCCGCCAGAGTCCTGCCGCTCAGGTAGACGATCCGGGCGTGGTCGATGGCCCAGGACAGCGGTCGAATGGCTCCGCCGGAAGTGTCCGCGGCCTTCTGTTTGCGTTTGGCGGCCGGGCTGCCGGCGGTCGTGTCGCGGGCGTCCCGCCCGCGTGTGGCGAGGGCCTCCGGCCCTCGATTCGAAGGCGGGACGCCTTCGACACCCGCGGGCAAGATGCCCGCGACACGAGTTCCGCCCAGAGTTCTCTGCCACAGCACGTTCCCGCTGCGGCCCTCCACCGCCACCAGGGCGGCTTCTCCCTTGTTCCCGTCCCCCTGGCGGGTGTACGCCACGGCGATCCCCTCACTGACGAGGATCTCCCGCGTCCCCTGCGTGGCCGGCACGGTCGTGAGGACACGGCCGGTCGCCGCCTCCAGGATCGACAGCGCGGCCCCGTAGCCGAGCGTCGCGTAGAGCCGCTCGCCGTCGGCCACCAGCCGCCGCTGGTTCTCTTCCGGCACATTGGTGCGATTGCCGGTCAGCGTGGTCCAGTCCTTGCCCTGGTACCGGTCCGGGCTCCACTGGGGCCAGCCCCAGGGCTCCAGCGGCCGCCGCCAGAGCAGCTTGCCGTTGAAGGCGTCGCGACAGAGGAGCGACCACCGCTCCGGGAGACGCTCATCCGTAATCCCGATCAGGCCCTCGTCGAAAATGTAAAAGAGCCGGCCCCCGGCGGAGACGCACGCCTGAATCCCGGACGGCGTCTCATGGCTCCGCAGCCACAGCGGCGGCGCGACCCACTGGAGGCTGCGCGGCGGCCCGACGACGGAATCTTTCGCGACGGCGTTATTGCTCGCGTCGTGCAGAAAGTGGCCCCACTCGTCGATGTTGTCGGGCCACTCCTTGCGGGTCAAGAACCACTGCCCGTCGCGCTGGAGGCGGACCACCCCGCCGGGGACCAGGACGCGCAACATCTCCGCCATGGGGACGGCGCCGGGATTCTGTGCGACCAGCAGATTGATGAGGTTGTCGGTATAGGGCAGCGTTGTCCCGGAGAATTGCTCCACGCTGACGGGGCCGTAGAGGCCCTTGCCCTTGAGGTAGTCCCGCGCCCGGGCCACGAGGGCCGGATCGGCCTCCAGGCCGTGGACCATGTAGCGGTCATTCACCCGCAGGGCCGCCGTCAACGTGCCATCCCCGCAGCCGAGATGGACCACCAGGCCCCCCGGCACAAGGTTCATGGGCACGATCTCCTTCACCGCCGCCCCCGGATCGCCCTTCTGCGCGTAGCCCGCCCCGGCCAGGAGGCAGACGGCCACCAACGTTGGTGCTAATCGACGGAATGCCCAAAGGTGTCTCATGTGCAGGTCTCCAGTGTCAGCCTGTATTCGCGCGTGACGTTCCATGGCTCCTACGATATCATCACTTCGCTTCGGTTTCAAGGGCCCTGCCGCAAGACCAGGGCGATTGCCTGTGGGGATTGGACACAGTTGTGGCACGGGCATTCCGCTCGTGGGGCTTCGTGGCATCGCGAGGAAACCAGGACACACGCCAAATAACGTTTGCACCCGGCGGAGGGCCGGTGCTACACTGGGAGCGGATGGTCGGTGCGGGAAAGAGTCTCGCCCTTGGGATCAGGAGTGACACGGATGATGGACTGGCTCTTCAAGAGCGGCAGCGAAACTCGGCTGGTGAAGCGGTATCAGCGGTTACGGCAGATCGGGCGGCAGTTGAACAACGAGACCCTGCCCCGGTATCTGCCGCGATCGGCGTTCGAGACCTGTGCCCGGAAGCTCGGCCTCTGGCACCGCGGCACGCTGGTGTTCGACTCGGAGGACGAGATGGGCGTCCTGATGGATTACTGCCTCCACGACTTCCGGCCCAAGGCGGGCAACGCGGTCCAGCAGTATGCCGCCGAGGCGAATCCGGACCCCGGCTCCGACGAATACGCGGTGCTCAAGGCCATGCTCGAGTCGTTCTACACGGTGGTGCAGGTGAAGCGCGTGGTTCCGGGCGTCGGCATCGGCGTCGCCGACCTGTGGGCGCCGGGGTGTGAGTATCTGCTCGTCGATATCGGGTTCAGCGGCAGCGCCCGGGAAGGCTGGATGCTGGCGACCCGGATTCTGCCCTTCGCCGGGTTCGTCACGACCTCGGGCACGGGCCTGCCGGTGGACGCGGGCACGCTGAAGGAGATTCAGCGCACGATTCTCCCCCGGCACCGGACGGACAAGGACGGCCGCTGCCAGCTTCACGGCGGCCGGCAAAAGGCCGCCGATCTGGCAGCGGGCATCATCCGCCTGTGCCTGAGCCGCCACGCGATGAAGCGAATTCGCTACGTGGACGCCCCCCGCCCGCCGGGCGGCTGATCGACGCATGTAGGTGTGACACGCGATGTCTGGTGGGGAGTTTGAAGTTCCAAGTTTGAAGTTTGAAGTTACCCCGGCTGCGCCGGCGACTCCCAGACAGTCCCGCAGGGACGACCGACAATAGCCCACCGTTTCAACGGTGGGTACCAAGGTCCACAACGACCCCGAGCCCCGTAGGGGCGAAAGAAAGCCAGTGCCCAGGCGCGGGTGTTCTTTCGTCCCTGCGGGACTCGTCTTGTCTCTTGCTCCGATCACCCAGCGATAAATCGCTGGGCTATTATCTTTCGCCCTCCGGGCTGATTACCCGCAACCCCCAGGCTCCCCGGAGGCCCAGGGGTTATCCACAAGAACAAATTCCTATACGATCAAGTTTGAAGTTTGAAGTGCTCTTCAAACTTCGAACTTCACACTTCACACTTTCCACTTCCAATCCAAGCGGCTCCCGGTGCCACGAACGACTCACCTACCGCTCTCCGTCCCCCCTCATGTCCCGAGGGATTCGAGGTGCTCCCAGCGCTCGAAAGCCTGGGCATGTTGGGCTTCGAGCTCGGCCAGTCGCTTCGTGGCGAGTACGACGTTGCCCGGGTGGCGATAGAACGCCGGATCGGCCAGTTGCCGGTGCAGGACGTCCAGCTCGCCTTCCAACGACTCGATCCGTGCCGGCAGCGACTCCAGCTCGCGGGACTCCTTGAACGAGAGCTTCCGCGTCTGGCCGGCCTTGCGGGCTTCCTGGTAGAGTTTCTTCTTGTCGACCTTGGGCGTCGCGGGCTCGGGCGCTTCCTCGCTCTGCCGGCGGCGCCAGTCCTGGTAGCCGCCGACGCATTCTTCGATCGCGCCGTCGCCCGTGAAGACCCAGGTGCTGGTGACGACGTTGTCGAGAAACGCCCGGTCGTGACAGATCAGCAGCACGGTCCCGGGGAAATTGACCAGCAGCTCCTCGAGCAGTTCCAGGGTCTCGCTGTCCAGATCGTTGGTCGGCTCGTCGAGGACCAGCAGGTTGGCGGGCTGGGTGAAGAGCCGGGCCAGCAGCAGCCGGTTGCGTTCCCCGCCGGAGAGGCAGCGGACGCGCGTCCTGGCCCGTTCCGGCGTGAAGAGAAAGTCCTGGAGATAGCCGATGATGTGCTTGCTCTTGCCGTCGACGGTCACGGTGCTCCCGTTGGGCAGCACGTTTTCCCAGACGCTCTTGTCCTCATCGAGCTGCTGTCGCAACTGGTCGAAGCAGATGATCGCCAGTTGCGTGCCCTGCCGGACGGCGCCCGTCTGCGGCGTCAGCTCGCCCAGCAACAGCCGCACCAGCGTGGTCTTGCCGCACCCGTTGGGTCCGATGATGCCGATCTTGTCGCCCCGCGCGATCAGTGCGTCGAAATCCCGGATGAGCGGCCTGTCGTCGTAGCCGTAGCTCAGGCCCTTGGCCTCCAGCACCATCGTGCCCGAGTTCTGGGCCGCGGCCAGCTTCAACCTGGCGGTCCCCAGCTTCTCGCGCCGGGCCTGCCGCTCGGCCCGCATCTGCAGCAGGGCCTGCACGCGCCCTTCGTTGCGATGCCGCCGGGCCTTGATGCCCTGGCGAATCCAGACCTCCTCCTGGGCCAGCTTCTTGTCGAATCGGTCCCACTCCTTCTCCTGCGCCTCGAGCAGCGCCTGCTTGCGTTCGAGGAACGTGTCGTAGTCGCACGACCAGTCGAACAACTGCCCCCGGTCGACCTCGATGATCCGCGTGGCCAGCCGGCGCAGCAGCAGGCGGTCGTGCGTGACGAACAAGAGCGTCTGGCCCATCCCGAGCAGATAGCTCTCCAGCCAGGCGATCGAGTCGATATCCAGGTGGTTCGTCGGCTCATCCAGCAGGAGCAGGTCGGGCTCGCACACCAGCGCCGCCGCCAGCAGGACCCGCCGCTTCTGACCGCCCGAAAGGGCCGGGTAGTCCGCGTCGGGGTCCAGGCCCATGCGGGTCGTGATGCGTGCGATTTCCTCGAGCACCGACCACGCCCGATGGGCGTCCAGTTGTTCGTGCAACTGGTGCAGCCGGCGGTGGTCGGCATCGGGATGCGCCGCCAGGCGCGCCTCTTCGCGATGATAGCGCAGCATCAACTCGCCGCGTTGGCCCAGGCCCCGCGCGATGATCTCGAAGACCGAGCCCTCGAGGTCGGGCGGGATCGTCTGCGAGAAGTACGCGATCTTCAGGCCCGCTTCCGCCTGCACGGTCCCCGCATCCGGGACGACCTGTCCGGCGAGGATCTTCATCAGCGTCGACTTGCCGGCCCCGTTGCGGCCCAGCAGGCCGATCCGCTGTCCCTTGTCGATTTGCAGACTGACCCCCTCCAGCAGCGGCGGTCCGCCAAAGGCGATACTGATCTCTTGCAGCGATACCAATGCCATCGTACAGAACAACCCCGCATTACGTGGATTCCAGGGTTCCGTCAGCAACCATACCCCCGCCATCCTACCACACCCCCCGCCCAAACTCAATTCCCGCCGTCCAACGCCCTCCGGGGCCGCCTCCTGCTTTACCCGAGTGCGTTTCCGCCGTATATTCCGGGCAGGGCCAAAACCGGGATCAGACACACACCCAAGGGTTAAGGAGGTCGGACTCGGCCTTCGGCCTCGCGGGGCAGTCTGACGACGCCAACCTCAAGGGAGACCCGAGATAAGGAAGCTGTCCCGTGAATTCCCCCGGACTGTTTGGACCCCGCGAACACGGAACCCCCAACACCGCCTGAAGGCCGTACTCCCAACGGGAACAGATCAGGCCAGCACGCCGGCAAGGAGAGCACCGATCCGGGTCGCCACGACCGCCAGAAAGACCAGGCCGCCGGTGAACACGCCCACGAGCGGCAAGCCCACGGCGGTGAACAGAACGAACAACAGAATCCCGACGAAGACCGCCTCCTAACAGATACAATCGTGGCCGGGTCAGAGGGTGATTACCTGCGAGGAGTGCTTTGCCGTGTCGCGGCCTCATCGGAGACTTGGCGGCTCCTACCATGGGCCGGCCGCAAACGCGTCCCGAACTTGCGCTGGTAAGCCAGGTAGTACTCGACCAGGCGACGTGGATCGTTGCCGAACTCACGTGATATCTTGACGCGGATGTCGCGGGTCGGTTTCAGGCCGGGATCAGGTTTCATCGTGTTTCTCCGACAGTAACTCGAGGGGCGTAACCAAGGTTGGTACGTACAGGCCGAGCAGAGTGTTCACGCGCCGGATGTGGCCGAATTTGTTGGCATTGGCAAGATGCTGGCAATTCCAGGTGACCAAGAAGTCGCACCAGTGGAAGGAAGCCAGAGCCAAATGAAGAAATGAAGTGCATCCCCCGCCGGATCAGCCGGCATGACGTGGCGGGCAATATAGGTACCGACGATATCCATGATGGCCGGTTCAATTGCCAGGAGCGGCAGGTGCTCGATCAATTCGAGGCACTTCTTGCGGCTGGCGTACTCTCCGCGTTCGAGCTCATCTACAACCGCAGGACTTGTGACAAGCTCGTACCGGCGCTGCGCGAGAGCCCACCACTCGCGCGTCCATTCCTTGCGAGCCACCATTTCAGGCTCGCTGCGCATCTCGTGGTAGAAACTCGGGATGCTGGTTTCGACATACACGGTTCTCATCATGGTATGATCATTGTACCGCGTCTCCAAACCGACGCAAGAGGCAACGAAAGAACCGACCGAGGGTGCTTGGGGTGTGGCCTCGTGAAATGCACCTTGGCTCGGTATGCCAAAGACCGCCGTTTCGCCTTCTCTTGAACCATGTTCATTCGCCTCCCCGGTCTCCTCAACCGCGTTCTTCGCCCACTTCTCTTCGTCGAACAACGAACGGTAAATATTTAAGACTCGACCCTGTTCTTCCCTCGACCCTGTTCTTCCCTACCCGCCTGTACTGGATACCGGTCAAGCTAACATATGGGCTGACCCTCGAAGTCCCCCCTTTCGAAGCCGAAAGAAACGGAAGGAGACGAACACAAGAAAGCGGAGGGAGGGCATCCTCTGGAACGCGAAGCTACTCCGCTACGGTTTCTTCAAGGAGTTTCCTGAAGAGGCGGTTCACGGAGTGGCGACGTGGTTCTTGGAGAATTCGAGTGTTTTGCTTCGTGCGGACCCGGCGGTCCAATTCGGGAGTAAGATCTCCGGGAGGCCCTCACGTGCCCGGAAAGAAGCGTTCGAGGGAACCGGGCACAGGCGGTCGAGGCCAGAATCAGGAAAGCGAAGCTCGTCCGAGAGTCCCTCTGGGCTGCGAGAGACCGGAGAGAGGCTCTGTCTCCGCTCGGTCGATGGAATACCGGGGGACTGCCACCTATTGTCGCTCTCCCTGGTCTCACTTATCGCCTGCCGCTGCGGCTTCTGGCGTCATGGCGTTCCGTTCCACCGCATCAAGCCCGTCCGGCGTACCCGAGCCGCCAACCACGGTTTCGCAGTTTCATCCAGTATCGCGAAGGAGGGCGAAAGAGGCAAGCGAAAAGGGTTCATCGGGCTCTTCCGGCTCAGCCCTCAGATTAGCGATTTGTGGAAATCCCGGCGGGAACTGCCGGCCAAGAAGAGAAGAGGCGGTTCCGGGAGAAGCTCGGCAGTGCTTTTGGTTCGCCGGGAACCCGCTGTCTCGGACGCGTCGGTTCCATCCCCGCGTAAAAGCTCCGGGAGGCCCTCACGTGGGCGGAGACCTTTCGAAGAGCCGCCCACCAGCGGAGGAAAGACATACCTGACCCCACGACGTGGGAAGCAGGAAGACAGACCCGTAGCGACACGAGACTCCGAAATAGGGAGACAACCCCGACCGTTGCGGACAGGCGGACAATGTCAACCAGTCCACGGCCACAGGCCCTCCGCTTGTGCCCGGCTCTTCCACAAGTCTTCCGGGCACGCAGGGCCTCCCTGAGATCTTCCACACGAAGTGAACCGACTCGTTCGGGACAGAATTACCGTGCGGACGGGGACGGGACGATCCGCTTCGCCCCTGAACCGCCTCTTCCTCTTCTTCTTGGGGGCAGAGCCGCCAGCAACCATCGAAGTACGCTTCAGCCGGATGAGCCGAAAAGCAGGACGGTCTTTGGTGCTTCGCAACGAACTGGGGGAGAATCGTCCGTTACGGAGGTCCATAATGGATGGCTGTCCCCGGTTGCGATCCATAATAGGTGGCTGTCCCTAGTTTTCGCTTGACAGGAACCCTATATGGATGACCCCCACCCCTTGTAGGTCTGCCCCCCCGTCGGTGCGAGGCCGGGAGCGTACTCTGCCAAATAATGAATAATGAAGACGTGACCCCCACCCTGGTGTCCCCGGAACTCCCGTACCTCATCCTCGGTATTGGTGGCGACGGCGCATGGCCGAGGTCAAGATGGCTCGCTGATCCTTTCTCGTGCGGCTCTTTCATCCGCGACTCTCTGCCGGCTTTGACCGACGGTTTCATGGTGTTGCCGGGGTTCGTGGGAATTCGCGTCCTCGTACTCCCAGATTATCGGACGATCCTCAAGTGGACCGGGGGGCAAGGCCTTGAGTGCGGCAGGTGGGGAGGCATGGAGAAAGGCCCCTAACGCGGCGGCACGCCTGGGTCTGGCCTCTCTTCCAGTACTGGGTGCAGGGCTTTTTCCGGCATCTCCGGGCAAAGGGTGCTGCACTTGACGTCTTCCACCGGGGCACCCGTGGTTTTGATGATGCCAGCCGCCTTGATCTGCCCACGGGAATTACCGATAGAGACTGCACAAACGCCTCACTATGCTCGTACAATTATGGGGGTGGTATATGAAAACGGAGTTTGAACTTATTGTCGATAAGCAATACCAAGGCAAGTTTGTGGCACTGCGATCTATGACGGACAGGACTGTCGTTGCCTGGGGGGATAATCCCTCGGAGGTCGGTAATCTTGCGGTGGAGAAAGGGGTTGCAGAACCCATCGTTTTCTACGTGCCGGAAGACGATGTCCCCTACATCTATAGGCTGTCCAAATTCGAGCTTTAGACGGGCAAAACGCAGCCTGTCCGCTGGAGTGGCGCATCTTGTTTGAGACGCTCGCGTCTCGCGAGTGAGAATTATTTGCTTTTTTTTGCTTTTTTGCTTGACATTTCTGTCCCCCTCCCTTTAGATTACTTTGGTTAGAGGCCCCGTTGTAGCACGGGACCCCGCTGGCAAGTACGGCACTATGAGGCGAACGGCTCCCCGTCGGGTAGGGGAGTGTTTCGGTGGTCGAGTTAGCGCGCGCGCATCTATGATACGCTCGAACTGGAGAGTGGAGGTATCATGACCTTCGGCCACAGGGATACCCGTGGGCGAGCACGCTCAGTTTCACGTGACAGACAGATACGGTTAAGGAAGGGGAGGATTTCCCAGATGGAGATGGAGATAGTGCTGTGCGGAAGTGGGGAGTACAAGGGCAGATATGTTGCCCTGCGGTCCGTCACCGACAAGACCGTGGTTGCCGCCGGAAACGATCCCGCTGGTGTCAAGACCGAGGCCCAGAACCGCGGCGTCACGGATCCCCTGATCTTCTTCGTATCCGAACCCATTGACGACGTCGTCCCTTGTTTGAGGGTCGATGGTTAAACCTCGTTGCGCAAAGAACCCATCGCAGTAATCCTGTGAGACCGGGCCAGAGAGAGACAGATATCCCCATATCCGGATCGATGCAAGCATATTCGGATTAAGGCCTGGTTCAGACCCGGGTAACAGTCTGGGTGGGTGGCAGCGGCAAGGCCGGAGGCTTTGCGCAGGCCTTGCCGATGGCGGAGGAGCAAGACCATCGGCAAGCTCCGAAGACTGCGCTTGCCGCTG
>VGYL01000186.1 GCA_016872975.1 Planctomycetota bacterium | reverse complement strand
ACCACATTGATCAGCGGATACGTGACCTTGCGCACGCGGGGATCCGTCAGTTCGGCGAAGTGGTCTTGAATCTTGGCGGACGGCTTCGGCAACATGGCATGTACTCCCAGGCTCACACGATTCCCTCGACCCTTGCTGTCCCTCAGCAAGCGGCGGGAATCGCAATTACCCAATTATGCCAAGTTACCCAGTATCGCGCAATCGCCCTGGCGCGTCGACGAGTTCGACGGGACCTGGCTGAAGGGCCCGGTCTGGAGCTTCACCGTCGTGCCGGAGGTCCCGGTCCGGGACCCGAGCCTGATGCTCCGCTGGACCCTGGACGAAGGCAAGGGACTGACGGCCGTCGACTGGTCCGGCCACGGCCGGCATGGCACGGTCTATGGCGACACCGAGTGGGTGGTGGGCTACCAGGGCACGGCCCTGACCTTCGCCGACAACGTCTACGTGGAAGCCACCGGCTATCCCGGCGTGACCGGCGTCAATCCCCGCACGCTCTGTGCCTGGGTCCAGAGCAGCACGCCCAACCGCACGATCATGTCCTGGGGCCAGAACGTCGCCGGCCAGAAGTGGCGGATGCTCAGCGACGCGACGGGCGGCCTGCGCATCGAGATCAACGGCGGGCATCTCTTCGGCGCCACCAACATTGCCGACGGCCAGTGGCATCACGTGGCGGTAACGTTCAAGGATGACGGCACGCCGGATGTCGTGGATGCGCTGCTCTACGTGGACGGCGCGCTGGAGACGGCCGCCGGCTCGCAGGCCGCCGCGGTCAATACGAGCGCCACGGGCGTCGTCCGGATCGGCGAAGACCCCTGGCACAACGCGCCCTGGGTCGGACTGATCGACGATGCGCGGATCTACGACAAGGTCCTGACCCGGGATGACCTGCAGCAGGTGATGCGCGGCGATCCGCTGCTGGCGTGGAGTTTCGAGCCGGCCAACGGGCGGACCTTCGACATTCGCAATGTCGCGGCCCTGAGCTGGAAGGCCGGCGACCAGGCGACGCAACATGACGTCTACCTCGGATTCGAGGCCGATGCCGTCCTGAACGCCGACGCCTGCGACACGACCGGCCTCTACCGCGGCCGGCAGGCCGGGACGACGTACGTGCCCGCGGACGGCTTCGCGTGGGGCAAGACCCACTACTGGCGGATCGACGAGATCAACGCCGACGGCACCATCAGCAAAGGCGGCGTCCGCAGCTTCACCATCGCGGACTTCCTGCCCGTCGAGGATTTCGAGAGCTACACGGACGACGAAGGCAACCGCATTTACGAGTTCTGGATCGACGGCTGGACCAACGGCACCGGCGCGACGGTGGGCCACCTGACGGCCCCCTTTGCCGAGCGGACGATCGTCCGCGGAGGCCGCCAGTCGATGCCCCTGGACTATAACAACACCAAGAGTCCGTTCTACAGCGAGGCCGAGTACACCTTCGCCACGCAGCAGAACTGGACCACCCATGGAGTCGATACGCTGAGCCTGTGGGCACGCGGCAATCCGGCCAACTACATCGATAGAGGCAACGGCGCCTTCACCGTCGGCGCCAGCGGCCACGACATCTGGGACAATGCCGACGATTTCCGCTTCGTCTACAAGCGGCTCAACGGCAACGGCTCCATTCTCGTCAAGGTCGAGAGCCTGGTGAACACCCACGCCTGGGCCAAGGCGGGCGTGATGATCCGCGAGAGCCTCGACGCGGCTTCACCGATGGCGTACATGATCCAGAGCTTCTCCAGCGGCGTCTCCTTCGGCTGGCGCCTGAGCCAGGGGGCGACCTGCGGCAGCGCCACGCAGGCGGGCATCACGGCCCCGCGGTGGGTCAAGCTCACCCGCACGGGCAACGCCTTCACCGCCCAGCACTCCGCGGACGGCGTCACGTGGACGGACATCAGGAACACCGACGGGACGGTGACCAGCACGACGATCAACATGGCCGGCACGGTCTACATCGGTCTGTGCGTCACCAGCCACAATGCGGCGGCGGCCACGATGGCGGAATTCTCCGGCGCCGCCACCAGCGGCGGTGTCACCGGCGCCTGGCAGCAGGTCTGGATCGGCGACGATCCCGACCGGACGAACAGCCCCGAAAGCCTGTACGTGGCCGTGCAGGACAGCGCCGGCAAGATGGCGGTCGTATCCCATCCGGCGCTGGTCTACGCGGCGGCCTGGACCCGGTGGACGATCCCGCTGAGCGACCTGGCCGGCGTGAACCTCGCCCGGGTCAAGACGCTGTATATCGGCGTCGGCGACCCGGCCAAACCGGCTCCCGGCGGCAGCGGCGTGCTGTATCTCGACGACATCACGCTGACTCGCGCCACGCCCGACACGCCGTAAACGTTACGGCAGCTTCCGGACGCTCATCAACGGCACGGGCCGCGAAACCCTCGCGGCCCGTGCCTTTTCTCCAGTGCACTCTCACCGCCCGTCTCCTGCCTCTTCGGGCGGCACAAAAGGCTCAAGGATCCGGACCAGGTCCGGGATGTGCTTCTCCACCACCTCCCAGACCCTGCCTGGCAGAATACAAAAATATTCGTGCACAAGCCGGTTTCGCATCCCCACAATGTCTCTCCACGGTACTTCCGGGTGCTCGCTCCGATATTCGGGCGATAGGCTGCGCGCCGCTTCGCCGATGATCTGGATTTGCCGCATCACGGCATTCTGGACCAGCTCGTCACGCTCAAATCTCTCCCAATTCACTTCCCTGGTGAACTCCAGGACTTTTCGCGCGGCCAGAAGCATGTCCAGTACATACGCATCATCCCGCCACATAGACCGTCTCCGCCGAACCCAGTATGTGCCGTCGCCTGATGTAGTTCTCGCTGCGCTCCACGGCCTGTCGCTCGACGAGGTCCACCCGGCGACCTAACATCTCGGACAATTCCTCTTGCAGGCTCACGAGGTCGAACAGCCCCGGTTCCGCGCCTTCCTCAAAATCAACCAGGACATCCACGTCACTATCCGGGCGGAAATCCGCGCGCAACACCGACCCAAACAAGGCCAAACGACGAATCCGATGCCGCTGACAGAATGCCTGTAGCTCCTCCCGGCGGATCGGGATCCGGGGGTCCTTTTCCCATCCGCGGCGGTCTACCTCAATGAGCACGCCCTCGCGCCGGGCAATCTCGAGGATGGGTCGTCCATCGCCGCTCTCCCACTCCTGCTCTCCACACGGAATCGGCTCGATGCGAATATCGGCCCGAAGGGTTGCGTCCCAGAGTTTCATGACTGTGTCAAAATCCCGCCCGGCGTCAAACTCCCGAGCGATGACAACCAGATCGATATCGCTGTATTGGTCCGCCTCACCTCTCGCGAAGGACCCAAATAGAATAGCTCTGCTGGCGTGGATACCGACAGACGGCAGCGCCAGGAGATACTGCTTCACTGCATTTACAACTGTGCTTTCAACCACTGCGCCGTCTCCATTGCCTTCTGGAGTTGCTCTCTTGCACGAGCGGGATGAATTGCCACCTGCTGCAAATCTGGGTAGCGTCCTTCCAGTTGATGTGCATCGAACCGCCGGAGGAATTCCTCCCGGTCACCGTCATACGTCAACCCTGCGAGTTGAGCCAACCGAAGAAGATTGTGGATACGAGGTGGAACCTCTCGCCTTGTACGCACCACGTGGGCCTTGAGTATCTTCTCAAGAGCCCAATGGGCGAAGAAAAGGCCCTGTCTTACGTAACCCTTTTCGAGCAGCATCTGGGCTGCACCCAGGTCTTCCGCAGAACTTGCCGTCCAGTATTCGACCTGTTTGTCAACGTCCATACACGCGCCCGCAAAATGGCGATTCTCACGCTTCCAGTATGCGCATGACCCGGCGCAAAAAGCAACTGTAGCTTTTCGCCGGCCACTCTGCCACTCTGCCTTGAAGTAGAGAATGGGCCAAATGGCGGACTGCGTTTCCATGTTCTACTCCACTTCTGAGAAGTGCAGGCACTGTGAGATGGTCTTTCGCATGAGGTCGGTGTCGGCCGACTGACCGGTGAAGAGGCGGAACTGGGTGGCGGCCTGGTTGACGAACATGGCGACACCGTCGATGGTTTGGGCGCCTTTCTGTTTGGCTTGCCTCAGGAGCAGCGTCTCGGCGGGGTTGTAGATCGTGTCGAAGACCGTCATGTCCGGCCGGAGGGATTCCGCGGGGACGGGCGTCGCCTCGACGTGGGGGTGCATGCCGATGCTGGTGCCGTTGATCAGGAGTCGGGCCTGCATCTGCCACAACCGGTCCAGACCCGCGAATTCGCAGCCGAATTCGCCGGCCAGTTCCGCTGCCCGTTCGACGGTGCGGTTGTAGATCGTGACCTTGGCGCCGGCGTCGGTCAGGCCGGCGACGATGGCCCGGGAAACGCCGCCGGCGCCGACGACCGCGACCGGCATATCCCGCAGGTTCTGGCGCTCGATTCCCATGCCGGCGGTGATCGCATCGAGAGCGCCGGCGTAGTCGGTGTTGTAGGCGGAAAGCCGAGAGGCTCCGGCCGCCGTGGCGAGGGCATCCTGCCCTTGTTCTTCTTTCTCAACGGCCACGCCGCCACCCGAGAGAGCAAGGCCAGGATGGCCTCGCGACGCAAGGGCGGGACGCCCTCGCCACGGTGCTGCCACGACGAGCGTGTTGGCGGCGCCGATCTGGCCGGCCAGGGGTTCGACGAAACCGCCTTGGGCGTGCACGCACTTCAGGGCGCTGTGCTTGTGGGGGATGGTCACGCTGAAGCCCCGGAAGTCGAGCCAGGGCCGAGCGAGGACGTTATCCAGGAACTGGTTGAATTCCGATTCCCCACCCTGGACCAGCAGAGGCAGGTAGAGGCGGTTCATGCCTGCATCGGCGAAGCAGGCGTTGTGGATGGCGGGACTGAGCGAGTGGCCGACCGGGTCGGCGATCACGCCGAACAGCTCCGTCTGGTCGTCGATGGCGTCGTGGCGGTACAGCCCTTTCAGAGCGTCGAGGGTCAATTGCCCGGGCGCCGTGGCGGCCTGATCGCTCAGACTCGCAAACGTCACGAGACCACCCAGCTTCGGCGCGAGGATGCGGCTGATCAGGCCCGCCGGCCCCATGGACAGCACGATACGATCGGGGCCATCCGTGTAGCTCAGCCGGCGTGGCGAGGGCGTCCCGCCCTTGTGTCGCGAGGCCATCCTGGCCTTGTCTTCCAAGGGCGGGACGCCCTCGCCACGCCGGGATGCCGCATTTGTCTCGTGCAACAGATCGAACGCCTCGAAGCAGTCATTGATGTGGTGGGCCGTGTAGACCAGCTTGGGAACCGCAGCGGGGCAAGCCTGAACGATCTCACGATAGAGCCCCCGGAGATCCGGGAATCGACCCTGGAAATCGTGGGCCGACAGAATCAACCGGGTCCGGGATTGTCCGGCCAGGGCCGACCGGATTCTTGGCCCCATCGCGGGCTGGAGGAAGTTCGCATATTCCAGATCGACGTAATCCGCCCCTGCCTCGATCGCGGCCAGCAGGATTTCGGTCCGCAGCGTCTCGGGGTGGTTCCCCGCGCCCCCTTCCCGCGGGTCGCGACAGGTCACAATCACCGGCACCGGCGCGGGAACTGCTCCCCGAGCCTCGGCCATCAAGGCGATTACCGAATCCCGGCTGAGGCCCTCAAGGTAGTCAGTCCGCAACTCCAGCATCCGGGCTCCGGCCGAGACCGCCGCCGCGATCTGCCGTTTAGCCTGGTCCAGGCTCACTGCCGAGATGGGAACTGCCAAGTACGTCATGGTAGCCCAGACATATAGCAGTCGCCCCACGCCGACGCAAGAGCAAACGCCGGGGCCCCGCCGCGGCCTACGTCACGGCGAGCCAGCCGAGGCCGGCCTTCTTCAGCACGTAGCCGGTCTCGCGGAGATGGCTGCCGTAGGCGGCCATCCAGTGGAAGCCTTTGACCTCGTCGAGCAGGCGCTCCCAATCGCCGAGGATCTTCAGGTCGAGCTGCGTGCGGCAGATGGGGTAGAACGGCGTGTCCAGGATCTGGGCCTCGAAGCCCAGCCAGCGGCGGCTCTGGAAGTCGGCGTTGACGATCGTGAGCCGCTGGCCTTTCTTCATGTCCACCTTGGGCGCGGCGCCGAAATCGGATTCGTAGTGGGTGACGATCCGCGTCGGCTCCAGGCGTTTGCCGTCCATGCGGGAGGGGGCCGTGCAGTGCGACATCGTGACGATCCCGCAATGCGGCAGCGAGGGATTGCCGAAAAAGACCGGCGTGCCCGCGATATAGTGCAGCAGAATACCCGTCGGGATCACCACGAAGTCCGACTCGCAGAAGGCCAGGTAGCCTTCGTCGTTCAACAGACCCAGGGGCAGACAGGCCGTCGTTTCGGAGATGGGCATGATCGTGCTCATGCAGGCGTCGATCGTGATCGTATCGGCCTGGGCCTCGTCCAACAGGTCGCGGAAGACCTCCGTCAGCAGGAAGGCCCGATCGACAAAGCCCCGGTCCGTCTCCAGGGAGACGCCCCGCTGCTTGAGGTACTTGCCGGCCTCGATGCGGCAGCGGTCCACGAGCGTTTCGTTCCGGCGGGCCTTCTGGATCCGCTCGCCCAACTCCGGGTAGGTGACCGTGCGGATGTCCAGGTTCCAGAGGTCCTGGGCCCGCTTGGGGGCCTCGCGGCCTTCGGCGCCCCAGCCACCGGCCCTGCCCACGGCCACAATGCGCTTGCCCCGCAGGTTCTTCAGGGCATACAGGGCCCGCAGCCGCCAGAGCAGCTCGCCGGGATCGTCGACCACGACGTCATGGGCGTCCATGTTGGGCTGCCCGAACTCGTCGCGCCGTTTCCGCAGGAAGTGCGTGTGGACGCCGATGTACATGTAGTAGAGCGGGCCGGACTGGTGGCGGACGAAGATCAGGTTCCACTTATCGTTGGCGGCCAGGGCCTCCAGCACCGGCAGGTTCCGCCGGGCCGCATAGATTACGAGTACGTCGAAGTCGCCCCCGACCACGGACTTCGCCTGCTCCACGGTCCGCACCGTGACCAGCGGACGAAATTCCAGCGGGAAGCCGGCCGCCGCGGTCATCTGGGCCAGGTCGCGCCGAATCCGGCCCTCTTCCTCCTGGAGCTCGCGCTCGTCCTGGATCGCCCCGGTCACGCGCCAGCTTGTGGCGGGCTTGCGCTCATAAACCTCGCACTGGAACACCGGCTGGACCCGCAACGGCAAACGGATCGGCTGCTGGCGCGCCCGAGGACCCGCCCCGCTCACCGCGGCCGCCTGCAAAGCCGGCAGCGCCGCGCCGACCGCCGAAGCGGCCAGAAAGCTGCGGCGGCTGAGGGCGACGCCTTCTGACTCATGCGACCGGCCGCAACAGCAGCCACCAAACTCATACGACCTTTCGGCAATCTCCGGTTTCTCCATGATGGGCTTGCTCCTTGGACAGAGGTTCATGGGGTCCGCACCTGCGCCGGGCTGCCGGGACCGCGCAGCGCCAGCGCCACGTCTCGATTTTCCCGCCTGTCCCCGGCTTGTCAAGCCCCTGTGAAAATGCGGCGTCCAAGATGCCCCCGGAGCCGCTGTCTTGACAGACTCCTCGCGCTGTCGTACTCTTAATAGAGAGCCTATCGGTTCTGCGAGGGATACGAACATGAAAGACCGTTATATCAACCCGTTCACGGACTTCGGCTTCAAGCGGCTGTTCGGCAGCGAACCGAACAAGGACCTCCTGCTGGACTTCCTGAACGAACTGATCAAAGAGCGCGGGCATATCCAAGATCTGACGTACCTGAAGGCCGAGAAACTGGGCCTGTCGGAATTCGAGCGCCGGGCGGTGTTCGACCTCTACTGCGAGAGCGACACGGGCGAGAAGTTCATTGTCGAGATGCAAAAGGCCAAACAGAAGTACTTCAAGGACCGCAGCGTCTTCTATTCGACCTTCCCCATCCGCGAACAGGCCCGGCGGGGCCAGGAGTGGGATTTTCAGTTGAACGCCGTGTACACGGTGGGCATTCTCGATTTCGTCTTCGACGAGGATAAGGACAGCCCCGAGTATTTCCACCACCATGTCCAACTGATGGAGACTCGGCGCCGGAAGGTCTTCTTCGACAAGCTGACGTACATCTACCTGGAGATGCCCAAGTTCACCAAGACGGAAGACGAATTGGAAACCCATTTCGACAAGTGGCTGTACGTAATCAAGAACCTGCCCCGCTTGCAGGAGCGTCCCCGGCGGATCCAGGAGCGGGTGTTCCAGCGCTTGTTCAAGGCGGCGGAGATTGCCCGGTTTGAGCCGTCGGAACTCGCGGCCTACGAAGAGAGTCTCAAGCACTACCGAGACCTCAAGAACGTGATCGATACGGGCCGGGAAGAGGGCCGGGAAGAGGGGCGGGAAGAAGGTTTGGCGGAAGGGTTGGTGAAAGGCCGGGAACAGGGCCTTGAGGAAGGCTTGGCCAAAGGCCGCGAACAGGGCCTTGAAGAAGGCCGGGTCAAGGGCCGCCTGGAAAACGCGAAGGAGGTAGCCCGGCAAATGAAGGCCGCCGGCGAGCCGGTGGCCAGGATCGCCGCCTATACCGGCCTGACGGCCGAACAGATCCGTACGCTGTAGCGTGACACGATAGAGGGAAAATCAGAATGTCCCCTTTTCCGGCGGTGGTCTGGGCCGGGCCGGGACGCCCGCGCGGGAACGGTCATGCACCCACTCCGGACAACGGTACCCTCTTCGGTGATAGAAATTCAGCAAGAGACTTGAAATCATCGAAGCTCCCGCACGACGAATAGTACGAATCGTACTACAGGAGCTTCTGCCGTGAAACAGGAAACGGAATTGTCCACGTTGTCGCTGGCGATCCTGGGGTTGATCGCGCAACGGCCGCTGACGGGTTACGACGTCCGCAAGGTCTTTGCCACCATACCAAGAGCAACCTGTGATTGGGAGGTATGAAACCGTGAGAACGCACGAGAGACTGTCCGCGGTCGCACTCGCCTTCTTCGGCCCGGCGCTGTGCCTGGGGGCCGGCGAATCCAAGACGATGAAGGATCCCATCCTGCGGCAGACGTTCGATCTGGCCGCCCCGCGCACGCGGGAAGCGCAGTCCTATGAGATGGAGACGCGCGTGATCACGTACGCCCCGGACGGCAAGCGGGTGAACACGGATATCCTGAGACTCCGGCTCGGGTGCGTTCCCGGCCCGGACGCGGACCGGTACACGTGCCGGAAGTTCACCGTGCAGTTCGGCGGCGCCCCGGAGGTGGCGGTGCCGGCCCTGGCGGACTGGACGTACGTGTTCCGCAAGACGGCCACGGGTCTGGACGAGAAGGGGCAGGTCTTCGGGATCGACCACGCGAAATTCGAGAAACTCGCGGACGCGAACGGGCAGCCGCTCCCCGCGGACAAGGCCTACTTCGTCTACAACACCTTCATTGACTTCCACGGCTTCTGCAATGCCTTCGCCGAACCGACCACCGGGGGCAAGGGCATCCAGGATCTCAAGAAGCTCGGGCAGAAGATCATCCATGCAGCCTCCTTCACCGAGCCGCCCGTGAATCTCGGCAGCCAGATCGCCGCAGGCTCCACCTTCAAGAACGGCGAAGTCACCCTCGAATTCAAGGGACTGGGCCTCGTGGAGGAGGCCGCCTGCGCCCTCGTGGCGTTCGATTCGGGCCAGAGCTCATTCCAGATGGTCGTGAAGCCGATGCCCAACCTGGAGGTCCGCTCCGTCGGGGCCTCGCACTACAAGGGCGACCTCTATATCGATCTGGCGACCCGGTGGGTCCGCAAGGTCGTCATGGACGAGCTGGTCGTCACCGAGAGCACGGTGTCCACGCTGCCCAACAAGATCAACGCGGTCATCGAGCGC